>JANRLZ010000192.1:0-6098 GCA_033762055.1 Saprospiraceae bacterium | reverse complement strand
TTTTTTGATGGTTACTGGTGGTTGGCCTTGCCATATGCAGGCTGGGCAGCCTGGCATGGCATTCGCGCGGCTGGTGAGTTTCGGTGGAACCCGCAAGGTCGCTCTATGACCCATGCTTTACGACTGTTTGCCCTGGGTTATTGGGCGACAGGCGCCGCGTTTGCCGTTATGTACCTCGCCAACTGGCGCCCCATCGGTTTTGATCCTGTCATGGTATCGCTAACCGCCGCCCATTTTCATATTGCCGGTTTTGTAATGACCGTTCTGGCCTATTATCAATTAAAACATTTTCCCGGCACCTTTACCCGCATGTCAGGCACTTTGGCACTCATCGGTATGCCACTGGTGGCGTCGGGCATCACTCAGACCCAGCTAGGAGGCTCGCCTGTTTTAGAACAATTTGGCGCTGCGGTTTTTGTCTTTTTTGCGCTAACCCTGGCGATTCAGCAAATCCGGCACTTTAAACGTACCGGGTTGCCCGTCTTGAGGCGGTGGTTATGGCTGGCTGGGGCGCTTTGTTTGTTTGCCGGCGCAGGGCTGGCTGCCGCATACGCCCTTCGTTTTCAATGGCCTATAGACTGGGTGAACATACCCAATATGAAATACTGGCATGGCACGCTCAATACTTTAGGATTTGCCTGGTTGAGTTTGCTGGGCTGTGAAAGCGCACGCACATGACTTTCACCGATCAAATGGGGCGACCCGTCATATTGTCGCAATGGCCGCCCCGACGTATAGTTTCGCTGGTGCCCTCGCAGACCGAATTCCTAGCCGCGCTTGGGCTGGATGCAGAAGTGGTGGGTATCACCAAATTTTGTATCCGTCCGTCAGCGTGGTTTAAAGAAAAAACCAGCGTCGGCGGCACAAAAACCATTCATTATCAAAGGGTTGCAGACTTGCATCCTGATTTGATCCTGGGGAATAAAGAAGAAAACCAACAAGATCAAATTTTGCAACTGGCGTCGCATTTTCCGGTCTGGATGAGCGATATTTCCACTCTTGAGAACGCGCTTGATATGATGCGTTCGGTGGGCGAGTTGAGTGGCAAACAAATGATAGCCAACGACATAGCCGCAAAAGTAGAGGTGCGGTTTGCCGAGCTCCTTTCCACGCCACATACGCCGCTCCGAGCGGCCTATCTGATCTGGAGAAAGCCCTATATGGTTGCTGCAGCAGGGACGTTTATTGACGACATGTTGCAATATGCCGGGTTAGTCAACGTATTTTCCGATCGGGCGCGGTACCCTGAGGTGAGTGCAGGGGAATTGGCATCAGCGGCGCCTGAAGTGCTGTTATTATCGTCGGAGCCCTACCCTTTTGCGGTAAAACACCAGTCGGAACTCCAAGAAATTTGTCCAAATGCACGCATTCGCCTGGTGGATGGCGAGTTGTTTTCCTGGTATGGAAGTCGCTTGTTGGAAGCGCCTGATTATTTCAGGAGGGTTCGGGAAACATTAGGTTGAAGCAATTATCGGCAGACGCCACCGCTCAGGACATAGCTGCGATCTCCGGACTTCTTTACTTTCAACTGATGGGTAAGCGCAAGGGATGCAAGGACTTTTTCAATTGGCAGGTTGGTAAGTGGTGCACTGTGCGGGCAACCCGACATGTTCGGGTTTTGTAACTCAATATGCACACCGTAAAAACGTTCGAGGTCTTTAACCACCTGACTGAGTGGCGTATTGACAAATTCAAGTCCACCGGTTTGCCAGGCGAGTTCATTCAGGGAATTCAGCACAGAAATATGGATTTTGGCCTGATTTCGGTCGTACACTGCTTTTTGGTTGGCGAGCAAAACCGGGCCGTCTGTTTGCCCGGCAGGCACAAAACGAACTTTTCCGGAGCGAACGATTACGGCGGTTTCAGTGTCGGTTTGGCGCACATCAAATTGTGTGCCCAGCACTTCGACCGAGCCGCCATTTTGCAAACTCACTTTAAATGGCCGGGCGGGGTCGTGTGCTACCTCGAAATAGGCCTCTCCTTCCAGTGTCACCAGACGCGACTCATCAGACATACCGGTGGTGTAACGGAGCTGGCTTCCGTTGTTCAGCCAGCAAACCGAGCCGTCGGGCAATTGTTTGGAAGCGCCTGAAAGTTGGTCGGCGGAAACAATAATTTCATTGGTTTGGCTGGCGCCAAACTGCTGCCAACCCCAGAGGGCGCCTATCAAGAGTGCAATCGCGGCTGCAACACGCAAAACAGGTCGGCGCCAGGAAACCCGTACTTCCGTTTTATGCTGCGCCTTTATTTTGGCCATTACTTTCTGGAAATCGGCATCCAGCGACGGGGTGAATGTTTTGCCGTAGGTACCGGCAATTTCCCAGGCCTTCAGGGTCGCTGTTGCGAACTGCTCGTTTTCAGGCGATTGACGCAGCCAATGATCAAGTGCGGCAGACTCTTCCGCGTTGATTTCGCCGGTACATCGCTTGCTTAGCAGTAAAAGATATTTTTCTTCCATGTTGTTGATTTTGGAACGGGCCTTTGCCACAAAGACAACTTAATCGCCCCTATCCCCTATGCCTCCAGGATCCATTTTAGCCATAAAATGACAGCCGGCGACAAATCTGCATGACTTGCCAGTGCCTCTCTGAGTATTTTCATGGCTTTGGTTATTTGATTCTCGATGGTTTTGACTGATATGCCCAATTGCTCGGCGATCTCGCGGTGCGACATATGCTCGAAACGGCTTAAATTAAACACCAACCTGCATTTTTCCGGAAGGGTTTCAATGTCGGCGTGGAGGGCGTCTTCGAGAGATTCCTGCTGCTCCCGGTGCTGGATGTCGCGGGAACTGGTATCGGCCATTTGCGACAGTTCGTCGGTATCGTCAAAATGGATGCGCCGTTTTGATTTGAGATAATTCAGCGATTTGTTGACAGCGGCGCGTCGAAGATAGGCGCGAAGCGAACTGTGGATGTCGAGGCTTTCCCGTTTGTTCCATAAATCAACGAATAACTCCTGGGCAAGATCCTGACAGGTGCTTTCGTCGGGAATCAGACGGTATATGTCTGTAAGCAACAGCGGGTAATGCCGGTCAAAGATTTGCCGGAGTGCCGCTTCATTTCCGAATCGAAGGGCCGAAAGCAGGTGCTGTTCGTTGGTTTCCACTTATATTGTTGGGGAGCTGGGAGATCGGAAATCAAGTTTGCCCATCTTTTTTTGAAAAAAATTTTATAATGATTGTTGATAAAAACAAAGATCGAAAACAAACTTTAAGCAAGTGTTTAAAAAAATCAAAAAATGAAATTTTTTAAAATTGACGATTTCTTAAAAAGGGAGTATTGTATTTCTTACGACAAAAAATAATTTCGCTTCGTCGGAATAGGGGCAAAGATACGATCGGCTGTCCTTAAGGCAACAACACGACTAAACACATTCTGCTAAAATCTGCCCATGGATACGAGAAATTCACTCCCTGTACTTGAAACCAGCCCGCTGTTTGCGGTGCTTTCACCAGAAGAACGCGCTTTGATACAGCGTGGCGCAATGGTACAAACCTTCGGCAAACACGCTGTGTTGTACAAGCCGGGCCAAATGGCAAACAAAGTGTATTTCACACTCAAAGGAATCGTGAAAGTTGCGGTTCACGCCGAGAAAAAAGACATCATTAAATACGTGGTACGCCCGGGCGGCCTCTTTGGCGAATCGTGTCTGACCGGCGACAATGTTCGCCGAGATTTCGCGTATGCAATGGACGACCAGCTGGAACTGCTCGAACTTGATGCGAATGCGGTGCTGGCTGTGATGAAAAGCAATTTTGCTTTTGCACAATCCTTGTTGCATTTCCTGGGCGAAAGGCTTCGTTACACCGAAAACCAGTTGGAAAACGTGGTACTCAAGGATTCCCGGAGCAGGATTGTGGAATTTCTGCATCAAATGGGCCACGAACATGGCCGGAAAGTCGGGATGGAAACCCTGGTAAAACACAATATGACCCACCAGGATATTGCCGACCTGACCGGTACAAGCCGTCAAATGGTGACCGCAGTACTCAATCAACTCAAACGCTCCAACGTCTTGTATTTCAATCGTAAAAAAATCCTTTTCCGCGATTTGGGTTCGTTGCCGGCGGGTATGTAATACCAGGTCGCTTTTCTCAAGAATAGTTTTGCTTCATACGATAGAATGGGTTTTGTTCGAGCGGCACGCGTAATGCGGCGCCGCTTTTTTTATGTCCCTCTGCGGTGTGCCAAATTATTGTTTAATTTGTGCCATCGTTTAAGCCTTTATTTCCCATGCGCACAAAAATCACCCTGCTTGCCCTCTTATTTTCTATCGGCATGTATGCCCAGGTTTTCAATTCTCCGCCGCCGCAATCGGTACGATCTATGGCAGAATGGGAAGAATTGCAGGCGCTGGTCGTCACCTGGAACGGACAACCTGCCATCCTGGCCAACATCATTCGCGCAGCACGCACCGAGTGTAAAGTCATTGTATGCTGCAATTCCAGTTTCAATGTTTCCTCCGCACAAAATTATCTCATCAGCCAGGGTGTTGACCTGAGTTCCAACGTCGAGTTTGCAATTATACCCAATAACTCCATTTGGGTGCGCGACTACGGTCCGCAATGCGTGTATGCAAACGACGTTGATTCCCTGATGCTGGTAGACTGGATTTACAACCGGCACGACCGGGAATACGACGATCAGGTACCAGTTGCATTGGGAGAATACCTTCATTTGCCCGTTTTTTCGAGTACGCTGGCGCCTTACGATCTGGTAAATACAGGCGGCAATTACATGAGCGACGGGATGGGAACGGCATTTTCGTCCAAACTAATTTTAATCAATAACGACACCACCAAAAATGCAGAATGCAGCAGTAATCCGAACGATTTGTTCGGACAAAGCAACCACGACGAAAGCGCCATAGACAACATTGCACAGGAATATATGGGTATAGACAGGTATGTCAAATTCGACCCCCTGCCATACGATTGTATCCATCATATTGATATGCACATGAAACTGCTGGACGAGCAAACCTTGCTGGTGGGCCAGTACCCGCCCGGTATCGCCGACGGCCCGCAGATTGAAGCGAACATCCAGTATCTTTTGAGCCAATTTACAAGCGGTTTCGGCACTCCTTTTAAGGTTGTTCGCATACCCATGCCACCGCAAAACGGCAATTACCCGCCCGGCGCCCACTATCGTACTTACGCAAATGCCACGTTTGTCAATCGAACGATTATTGTCCCCTTTTACGAAACCCAATACGATACCATTGCCCGCCGCATCTGGGAAACTGCCATGCCCGGTTACAACGTGGTAGGCGTCAACTGCAACAATATCATTCCACTTCGGGGCGCTGTTCACTGTATCACTCGGGAAATCGGAACGCCTGATCCGCTTCGCATTGTACACCAGCCCATTGAGGGGGTGTTGCAAAACAATGCCGGGCCGGCAAATTACCCGGCCACCGCACTTATCCAGCACCGGGACGGCATCGCATCGGCTACGTTGTTTTACCGACAGAAAAATCAGACCAACTGGGAGTCCGTACCGATGTCGGCAAACAGTGCACCGGATTCCAGCAACTACTGGACGGGCTTCATTCCCAAACAGGAGCAGTATTACGACACGCTGTTTTATTACATGGAAGCAGTTTCCAACAGTGGAAAAACCCGCCAACGCCCCCTTCCCGGCCCGGATGGCCCCTGGCGTTTTCCCATTCAAATCAATGTTTCATCTGTCAATGCTCCGGTAGCTGAATTAAAGGAAATTTTCCCCAACCCGGCCGGCGCCATTACGGCCATTCCTGTTGAAGCAACGGCAAAAACATGGGGGATCATTACTTTACACAACAGCTTTGGTCAAACAGTACGTATCCTGCACGAGGGTGAAATGCCGGCTGGCCCAAGTACCTATTTCTTCGACGCCGCTCAACTGCCCCCCGGCGCATATTTTGTTCAAATGCGCAGCGGTGACAGTATTAAAACAAAAAAATTAGTTGTAAAATAATGGAAATTGCATTTGGATTGGTCGTTTTGGCGTTGCTGGCGCTCGGACTAATGCGCAGAAAGAAGGAGAAAACCGTATGGAAAGCAGAAGAACGATATGAAGAAAGCGGACAGTGGATAGATAAAAGTCCGGGAGAAA
>JANRLZ010000191.1:0-10708 GCA_033762055.1 Saprospiraceae bacterium | reverse complement strand
GAAAGGCAAAAAAAGAGCGGCAGTACTGGAACAACTGGCCTCGGGTGAATTACACATCGTAATCGGCACCCATGCGCTGATTGAAGACTGGGTGCAATTTAAAAACCTGGGAATCAGCATTATAGATGAGCAACACCGCTTTGGCGTTGAGCAGCGCGCCCGCCTTTGGGCAAAAAATCCGGCGGGGCCGCCCCACGTGCTGGTTATGACGGCTACTCCGATTCCGCGTACCCTGGCCATGACCTTGTATGGCGACCTCGATGTATCCGTAATTGACGAACTTCCACCGGGACGAAAACCCATCTCTACCATCCACAAAAACGAACATCACCGGTTGCGGGTGCAGGGTTTTATGCGCGAGGAAATTGCAAAAGGGCGCCAGGTGTACGTGGTGTACCCGATGATTGAAGAGACTGAAACCATGGATTTGCAAAACCTGATGTCGGGTTTTGAAGCGTTAAGCCGCGATTTCCCGGCGCCGGAGTACCATATTTCTATTGTCCACGGGAAAATGAAAGCCGCCGACAAGGATTTTGAAATGCAGCGTTTTATCAACCGCGAAACGCAAATTATGGTTGCGACTACGGTCATCGAGGTGGGGGTAAACGTGCCCAATGCCTCGGTCATGATTATCGAAAATGCCGAGCGATTCGGCTTGTCGCAATTGCACCAGTTGCGCGGAAGGGTAGGCCGGGGCGCCGAACAGAGTTATTGTATCCTGATGACCAGTTTTAAACTCAGCCACGAAGGCCGCGAACGCATCCAGACGATGGTACAAACTACCGACGGTTTTGTTATTGCCGAAGCCGACTTACGTTTACGCGGCCCCGGAAACATTGAAGGAACCCAACAAAGCGGCATGCTCCGCTTTTTACTGGCCGACATCGCCCGCGACGGGCAAATCCTGGCTGCGGCCCGGGAAGTAGCCGCGCAAATCCTGGAAAAAGACCCGGCGTTGACATTACCCGAGCATAACCGATTGCAACAACAACTCGCCTCGCAAGGAAAAGACGCCAAGGCCTGGAGCCGGATTTCCTGACAGGAGGCGGCGGCCTGTCACAAAGCAAAAAGTCGCTGTCTCACAGGTTATGTTTTTAGACAGGATTGACAAGATTTACAGGTTTTTTTACTTTTTTAGGGTAATTTTCCTGTAAATCTTGTCAGTTCTGCCTGAATTAAACCTGTGAGACAGCGACTTTTTGCGAAAGAACGGCGCAATGAAAAGAAGGCACGCTTGCAATTGTGTGATGATCAAGGCCTTACAGCCGGTCAAATCATTACAGCAGCGCCTCGATGATATTTTCTTCACTGACACCCTCGGCTTCTGCTTTGTAGTTGCGAACAATACGGTGGCGCAGCACAAGGTTGGCGATGGCCTGTACGTCTTCTATGTCGGGTGAATACTTGCCCCGTATGGCAGCGTGGCATTTTGCGCCCAGCGCCAGGTATTGACTGGCACGCGGCCCTGCGCCCCACCCCAGATAATTATTGGCTTCCTTGGTGGCGCGCGGCGTACCCGGACGGGTTTTGGCTACCAGACCAACGGCATATTCCAGCACATTATCGCTGACCGGAATTTTCCGGATCAATTGCTGGTAGTCCTTGATTTGTTCGCTGTTGAGGATGTGTTTCAGCGTTATATCCCGCGAGGAGGTGGTATTTTTTACCACTTCCACTTCTTGTTCGTAGGTGGGGTAGGTAAGCGGAATATTGAACATGAAGCGGTCGAGTTGCGCTTCGGGGAGCGGGTAGGTTCCTTCCTGTTCAATCGGGTTCTGGGTAGCGAGTACAAAGAACGGAGAGGGAAGATCGTGGCGTTGTCCGTTTACGGTAACGGCACGTTCCTGCATGGCTTCGAGCAATGCAGCCTGGGTTTTGGGTGGGGTCCGGTTGATCTCGTCGGCCAGTACAATATTAGAGAAAATCGGGCCACGGAGAAAGCGGAAATGCCGACTTTCATCCAGAATTTCCGAACCGGTAATATCGGAAGGCATGAGGTCGGGCGTAAACTGGATGCGTTTGAAATCAAGGTCAAGTACTTCGGCGATGGTGCTTACCAGCAAGGTTTTTGCCAGCCCCGGAACCCCTACCAGCAGGGCGTGGCCGTTGGAAAAGAGTGAAATGATGACTGCCCGCACCACATCATCCTGGCCTACAATCACTTTCCCGATTTCAGCGGAAAGATCCTTGTAAGCCTGTGCGAGCGCGTCTACTGCTTCTACGTCCGATTTGTGTTGTGCCATTATGTAATGTAATAGTTGTTCGTGTTAAAAGGCCTTTTGTGAGAAGGGGCGCAAATGTAGCCATTCACAGTGTGTTGCAAATGCCCCAACGCTAAATGACGCGTTAAAAGCGCGTATTTGTCGGCAAACGCCGTTTGAACAAGGCCAAACAACCATCTTGACGACATGTTTTATGAGGACGCCGATTTTTTGCGGAATTAACCTGCGTATAATTTCAGACACTTCGGACAAAGGCAGGTAGTGCCGAATTGCCGGGTCAGCGTCTCTTGTGTTGCCGGATGCAAATTGTTCATTTCCTTGCACCAGCAGGTATCGTCGGCGTAGCAAAGAAAAGGAGACTGGCAGCGCGGGCAGGTGGAGACAAATTCGGCTTCATCCTGTACCCAGGCGGCTGCTACCTGCCCTCCGACCGGCGAATGTTGCGCTACAGGATCGAGCGACCGCATTTTTGCGCCGATAGGAGGGTTAAGTTTGCGAACCTGTACCTTGACTCCCATCATTTGCGGGAATTGCCTTTTCATTCGACGGATGATTCCTGCTACCACGGTTTCGAGCAATTTGCGGGGCTGCGCCATTTCAGCCAGACAAATCTGAAATACCGTCTCGTAATTTACCGTAGCTTGCTCGATACTGTCGGTGGCAGCCGCGGCGGCAATGCCGGTTTGAACTTCCACGTTTACCACATACATGGCGCCCAATATTTGCTCCTCGGGGTACACCCCGTGGAAAGCGTGGAATTGCATGCCTTCGAGTACGATGAGCGCCATGGACTATGAGCGGGTGAAATTTTCTGCTGCATAAGCAGCGGCGCCGATGATACCGGCATTATTGAGCAATTTGGCAGGCGCTACTCGTGCGTTGGTTTGCAACTGGTGTTTGTATTGTTCAAAAAACTTGCTTTCACCGCCTCCCAGAATAAAAAGATCGGGTGAAAAAAGTAATTCCAGGTGGTTCAGGTACTCATTAAAGCGGTCGGCCCATTCTCGGCGACTGATTTTGAGTCGCTCGCGAGCGCCCGATGAACACCACGCTTCGGCCACACGACCATGCTTCCAAAGCAGATGGCCGAACTCCGTATTGGGTACCAGTTGTCCTTTATGAAAAAGTGCGGATCCCAAGCCGGTACCGATGGTGATGAGCAACACCAGGCCATTTTCTCCTTGTCCCATCCCGAAGCGCATTTCAGCAACGCCGGCGGCGTCGGCGTCGTTGGTGGCAAAAACCGGACAGCCGCAGGCTTCCCCAAATACCTGCTCAATGTTGGTTCCGATCCAGGATTTGTCAATATTGGCAGCAGAGCGCGACACGCCTTGTTTGACAATGCTTGGGAAACCGCAACCGACCGGGCCTTTGTAATGGAAATATTCAACGATTTCGGCGAAAGCGCCCGCCATGGCTTTCGGGGTGGAGGGTTGAGGGGTCGGTACCCGAAATCGTTCGCCTTGTAATTTGCCGTTAGCCAAATCTACAATAGCCCCTTTGATGCCGGAAGCGCCTACGTCAATACCCAGTATTTGCTGCATGGTAAACAGTGATTCATGTGATTTTGCTGATTTCAGGGGTTTATCAGGCGGTTTGCGTTCCCTTCACCGGGCTTTTATTCCTCCGGAATAATGTTTTCCTCTTCCATTTCCTCACCGGCATCGCTGATGAGCGACTTTTGCTTGCGACGTTCGAGCGAATTGGCGTGCATTTCGAGGTATTCGCTCCGGTTGTGGACAATTTCTGCCGCAAGGTAAATGGCCTTTATCATGGATGTTTCATCCGCTTCGCCTTTGCCGGCTATGTCGTAGGCCGTACCATGGTCGGGCGATGTACGCACCGAAGGCAGTCCGGCGGTATAATTTACGCCGGCGCCGAATGAAAGCGCTTTAAATGGCACCAGTCCCTGATCGTGGTACATGGCCAGAATACCGTCGTATTTGTGGTATTGGCCCGAGCCGAAAAAGCCGTCGGCGGGGAAAGGGCCGAAGGCTAATACGCCGCGTTGTTTGGCTTCATCCACGGCCAGTCGTACAATTTTATCGTCTTCATCGCCAATGGCGCCTTCATCGCTGGCATGGGGGTTGAGCCCCAAAACGGCGATAGTGGGTTTGCCGATATTAAAGTCAATACGGAGGGTTTCCGCCATAATCAGGATTTTGCGCAGCACTTTTTCTTTGGTAATGGCAGCGACAACTTCCCGCAGCGGCAGATGATTGGTAACCAGTCCGACGCGCAACGAATCGGAAACCATGAGCATGAGCGAGTCTTTTACCTTGTAGGCATTGGTAATATACTCGGTATGACCAACAAATTGAAAACCGGCCATTTGCATGGCTTTTTTATTGATTGGCGCGGTAACGAGCGCATCAATTTCACCCGATTTGAGGTCGTTGACGGCGCGTTCGAGGGCTTGCTGGGCGCATTGTCCACCCATTTTATCGGGTTTGCCCAGTGTAATATTTACATTTTCGTTCCAGCAATTGATTACGTTGATTCGTTCAGGCAATGCTTCGGAGGGCGTATTGATGTTGTGGAAGTGAATATTTTCCTGGGTGATGATGTTTTTGTGGTAGGCGAGCACTTTGTTGCTGCCGTACACGATGGTACTGAACTTTTTTCCGATATTTTTCAGTCCGATGGATTTGAGAATGACTTCAAGGCCGATACCGTTGATGTCTCCGCAGGATATTCCGATGGTTATATTGCTCATCTTAAACCAGGATTTTTTGTGATTTGCATGATAAACAGGGTGGATTGATTGGAGGGCATGCCGCCGGAGCGATACTAAAAATGTTTTTTCAAAAAATGGTATAGAAGGCGAACCCCGATTCCGGTGCCTTCCTTGGTTCGGTAGCCGTTGGCGTTGCGAAGGTAGGCAGGCCCGGCAATGTCGAGATGCAACCAGGGATAATCTACAAAATTTTCGAGAAATTTTCCGGCGGTTATCATCCCGGCATTGGAAGAGCCGAGATTTTTCATGTCGGCAATATGGCTTTTTAGTTCGTCGCCAAATTCTTTCCAGAGTGGCAGCTCCACGAGCCGTTCGTAGGTGGCAAAACCGCTTTCTTCGAGGTCGTTTTTTATGTTTCCGGGTGCATTGCCCATATAACAAATCGCCTGCGTCCCCAGCGCCCGCACCGCCGATCCGGTCAGTGTTGCCACATCGAAAGCCAGGGCCGGTTTGAATTTTTTGGCATAATGGAGCGCATCGGCCAGAATCAGGCGGCCTTCTGCGTCTGTATTCACGACTTCCACGGTTTTTCCTGAACCCATCGTGATGATATCGCCGGGCGCCAGTGCGTTTTCGCCGATTTTATTGTCGGTAGCGGGAATGAGACCGATCAGGTGTACCGGCAGTTTGGTTTTTGCCGCTACTGCCAGGGTGCCGACCACTGTGGCGGCGCCGGCCATGTCGCATTTCATATAATCCATGGCTTCGCTGGGCTTCAGACTAAGTCCGCCGGTATCATATACCACGCCTTTGCCAACCAGTACGACCGGCTGTGTGTTGCGAGCGTTCTCCGGTTTCCATTCCAGCACACAAAAGCGCGGAGGCACCTGGCTGGCCCGGTTAACGGCCAGAATACCCCCCATTTTCAGCGCCTCAATTTTTTCCTTCCCCATGATTTCGGTCTCAAAACCGAATTCAGCGCCTGCTGCTGCAATGGCTTCGGCAAACTGGACGGTATTGAAGTGAGATTGGGGCTCGTTCACCAGATCACGGGTCAAAAATACCGCGTCGAGCAGGGCGTTGATTTCCATCACCACCTCTCTGCTGGCAGATTCAAGTGGCAGTCTGATTTCGCGCAGCGCATTTTCAGCCGGTTTGGTAAAATATTTCTGAAACGTATAGCTACCCAGTGCCAAACCTTCGGCAAAAGCAAGGGAACGATCTTCAGCGCACAAATTCTGCACGCTCAATGTTTCAATTTTGTATCGGCGAAGTTCACTCAACAATTCATTGCCGGCCAAACGACCGTCTTCCAGGGCAACGAAAGTATCTTTTTCCGGTTTTAAGAAACGCACAAACACTACGCCGGAAGCGCGGATAAAACTAAAACTTTGTACGTCTTGTGGAACGGATTGGCGGATGTATGTCGCTTCGTCGGGAAGCAGCCAGGGGGCCAGGGCGTCAAGCCGGTCTTTTTCTGCCAGCAAGACAAGATTATCGTGGACAAAGCCGGCCGCAACTGCGGTCAATTGAACTCTTTTCACAGAGGGATGCGATTAATGGAATGCAGTCTGCGAAGCGGGCTTCTTCAGACGAGGGGCGGCAAAGATAGGGTTTTTCTGGGTAAAGGAGCGGAGAATTTGGCATTTTCCATTCGAATTGAAGAGAAATTCGGCCCTTTCAACTTTCAAAGTATCTTTTCAAAACAAACACTGTTTTCAACATCGGCATATTGCCCGTAATTCGCCGTAAGGTGATAACCGCTTTTTTCATACAAACGGATGGCTTCGGGTTGTTTTTTCCCGGTTTCCAGCACACAACGCGCAAAACCCAGCTCATGTGCCCAGTCTTCCAACGAACGCAAGACAAGTGCCGCAATTCCCCGGTTACGCGCTTCAGGCAGGGTATACATTCGTTTGACTTCCATGACATCCTCTCCATAAGGCCTGAGTGCGCCGCAGGAAAGGGCTTGTCCATGCTCATAAGCCAGTATGACATGTCCAATACGATCAATTTTATTGAACTGTGCGTAAAATGATTGTTCTATCCCATAACGCTCGGTCAGATCGGCGTCGAGCAGCCTGACCAGCGCGACAAAATCGGGGTGCTCGGAAGTCGTGCGGACGAAGTGTAACATAACTCATTTTTTCGCAAAATTACACCTCGATTTTTTTCTAACGGGCAACCGGGCAAGGCTTGTTTTCATCAGACGGCAAAACAAGAAAAACATGAAAAAATACTGCTTTCTCCCACTGCTACTGCTGCCCCTTGTTTTAACGGGGCAAAAACAACACGAAATTAAAGCCGATTTTTATCCTGCAATTCAGCGAATCGCGTTTGTTTCGTATGAATTGGTGGCCACCCCGCATTTTGGCCTCGAAATCGGTTTGGGGCATCGTTGGGGCGATATCGGGTTTACCAACTCAAATTCCCCTCAACAGGAATATTATTCATTCGACCGAAACAGCATACAAGCTCAGTTGGCCGGAAAATTCTACATCTCCAAAAATGCGCAGGGCGACCGATGGTTTCTGGCGCCTTATTTTCTCTACGAACGTCAAACATCGCTTGATCCGGATTATGAAATTGCGTACAGAGAAAAACTGGGCCGTACGCCGACGCTCGATCAAAACATCCGGGGCGCACTGGGCGGTTCGGCCGGATTCAAAAGAGTATATAAAAACCGGTTGCTGATCGAGTTGGGATTGGGTTTTGATGTCAATCTGCTTGAACTGACCAAAGCAGACCGAATAATTGATATAGGAAGTACCTTGCAATTAAAACTAGGCTATCGTTTGGGGAAAAAGGTAGAAGAAAAAGAATGAAATTTGCCTCCAGGACAGGATTTAAAAACAACGGGCGTGAGGAAAAATCCCTCACGCCCGTTGTTATGCCCAGAAAAAAGGAACGCGTCTCAACGCCGCAAACGCACCGTGTACGAATCGCCGTTGGCCAGCGTCAGGGTGCCAAAACGATCGCAGGTGCCGTCGCCAAAATCGAGGCTGCGGGTACGTGTTCCGACGGTAAATTCTATGATGCCCGCCGAAATCCAGCGACAAGATGCCCGTTTAATCAGCGGCGAGGTAATGTTGGTGGTAAAATCGCGGCCGTTGCGATTGACGCCGCTTGCCGTACCCACACTGCTCCAAACATCATCGTCGTGTGTGGCCGTGTCGCCGCCTTCCATCAGGGTGCTGGTGCGGGTATTGTTCCAGGTGGTGACGCTGCCGTCTTCAAAAGTCAGTTTCATGTTGGCAGCCACCTTGGTGTAAGTCCAAAAACCGTCGGCATTCTGGCCATTGTTGGTCCAGGTGCGCGTGCCTTCCAGTTGCACCCCGTCAATAAAGAAATCCTCATAGGTCGCGGTACGAACGGCATTGGGTGTGCGGATTTCAGCCGTTTTATTGATGACGATTTTTCCGCTCAATACCCGACCGTCGGGCATGGTGCAAGCCGTACCGAAATCAATGGTGATGGTATTTGGAAAGGTTCCTTCGGGCTGGGCGAAGGTCACCGTCGGACAACCGCCGCCGCCGCGATTTTCAACAGCCAGATCGGCATCGAAGTCGGTTTGTTCTGCAAAATCTTCGTTGGCGGAAAGGTCTTCGGCCGTAGCGATTTCAAGATCGTTATTTTCCGATTTCTTGCATGATTCAAAAGCGACAATGCCGGCCAGCAAGGCTACGAACAACAAAAGAGATTTTTTCATGTGTGTGAATCAGTTTATGTGTGAGAATGGATGGTTCAAATTGTTTGTGGAGAATACCCCATAGACCACCGCTTGTCCGGCAGGTTTAATCCGACCGTTTGTTAAATTGAAAATAAGCGGTCACCAACGACGTTTCCCTCCAAACTCTACCATTATGCAGCAAAAATTCCTCGTTTTTCTTTTAATGCTTGGACTCACCCCGGCGGCTTATTCCCAACAAACGAATATACTGGATTTGAAAGATGCCCTCGCTCAAAAATGGGTGAGGGTGACCGTGGAAGGCAAAGGAGGGCATCAGGGCGAAAGTTTGCGCCTGACCTGTAAAAATCTGCGCGGCAAATATTTTCGGTTGCGTATTCCGCAAGGCCAACTCATGGAACCCTCCGATTCGACCCAGCAAACCCTGGTCGTAGCCGAAGAACGTCTTTTGGCAATAACAACCAAAACACCGGTTGAAACACTGCTGAAAACCTTTTGCACGCAAGCCGGAGAAATCTCTCCCCGTGCCGACGAAGTCTTTGCAGTTGGCGCCATGGCGCCAGCAACCGTGTGCAATTTGCTGAAATTCATGACAGAAAAGGGGAAAATAGAAGCCCAGGAAGCCCAGACGGCCATCTGGTGTGTGACAAACGGGAATCCTGTCGGATCCATTGGCGATCCCGAACTTGTCAAATTTGTCGCCGAACAACTGGGTAAACCGGTGCCGGGGTATCGTATCCGACACCAGACGGTGGAATATGTGCCCGGCGAACGCGCCGAACTGGGCAAGGCGTTGGTGGTGGAAGGGAATTTCCGATATTACCTTGAAAAAGACGAACGGGTGGTCATGGTGCTGCTCGATGCCGAAGGCAAATTGGTCAAACAGGTTTCCAGAGAAGAAATAATGAAAGCCGGAGAGCACCGCAGCGGTCTTCGCCTGGAAGTCTACAACCTGGATCCAGGAAAATACACGCTCCGCATGAAAACCGTTTCAGGCCGCACCATCAAAGACATGGAGATCGAATTTTGAGTTGTTTTAAAAGTAGCCAGCCCCTGTTATCTTATTAATAAACAGGGGCTGGCTACTTCTCAACCCACATTGACACCCTGTTCCTTGAGTACCTGTCGAAGCAGCGGCTCCAGTTCGTTTTTTTGCGCTTCATTGCGGATGCGTTTGGTCAGCTCGTCGTATTCCGACTGGGAGGGCATTTTATCAATGTTGTAGGTTAGCAAGGCAACTAATCTGGCATAACGCCGCCGCTGGTACCACACCCAGCCGATGATGGCTGCCGCCAGGGCCGCCAGGGCAAAGAGGAGTTTTTTGGCTTGTTTTTGAACAAAGGGCACGTCCTTGTGTACAATTTTGTCAATTCGCGCCAACAACGTATCCATAGTTGGTTGCAAAGCGCCGTTCACGATCATCTGCGCCCGGGTTTTGGTGCTGTCGTCGAGAACACCGCGCACGATGAGTTGCAGTTTTTCTTTGGCGGTTTCTTCATCGAACGAGGCCAGGGCTTCCTGGATCATGTTGCTCAACAGGGTGCGGGTTTCCTTTTTTAACTTGCCGGTAGATTCTTCGATCATGCCGACCACGAATTTGGTCAGTTCTTCATCCTTTATCTCGCTTTTCAGGTTTTTCAGCCGGCGCTCCAGGTTGTCGCCCAGTTTGTTGAGTTGCGCATCCGACAGGTTTCCGATGCTGTCAATGGTGCGCATGATTTTTTTGATATCCGGATCCAGCGTATCCATCGAGCCCTTTAGTCCGAGGATCAGGTTTTGAGAAATCAGTTTGGCGGAATCAGCAACGCCGGCGGCGGCATTGCCGGCAGCGCCACGCAACAGACTGTCAATATGCGCCTGGTTTTTATCTCGAAATTGCGCCAGGTCGGCGTTGTCGAGTTGTTTTTTCAAGAAATCCTTGCAGCCGGCAAGCACCAGGCAGCCGGAGAGGAGAAAAAGGCTTATGATTCGGAAATTCATTTTATGTCAGGATTTTTGTGATTAGCGTGATATACAGGATTGACTCATCAGATTTTAATCCGGTTTTTTTCACAAACCACTTTCGTTTGGATGCACAGGTGTTTCGATGATTAGTTTTTTTTCCCTCATCCCTCATCCCTC
>JANRLZ010000190.1:0-14048 GCA_033762055.1 Saprospiraceae bacterium | reverse complement strand
CAGACGGTGAGCTGGTTGCCGGCAGGGAGTTTTATCAGCGACAAAACCTATTTACTCGGTTTTGACGACCCGGAAGGAACCTTTGAAATAACCCTTTTTTGTAACAGCGATGAAATGGCGGTTTGGGGGCCTGCAGCCGGTAACCTGAACATCATCAAGTCGGATGTGGCGATAGATGAGGCCGCAGGGCCGGGGTGTTTTATCCAAACCGACCTGACACGAACCGTATTTGGTCCGACTCATTCCCCTGCCACCTACTACGCCTTCAAGGGAACATTCAAGGGCGGAGCGGGTTTTGCCCTGACCAGCGCGTCCGTAGTAACTACCCGGAATGCAGCGACTCCATCTGCCACCGATGCAATACGTATCTACCCCATGCCGACGCCGGATGCTTTCCGGATCGACGGACTGAATAGCGCTACTTACCGGGTTTCGCTGTTTGCACTTTCCGGAGAAATGGTGTTGGATAAGCGGGCAGATGCCTCCCATGAAATTTCGGTACGGCATCTGGAAAAAGGCGTTTATTTTGCTAAAATTACAACGGAAGACGGGCGCGTCTATCAGGCTAAATTGATCAAGGCATAGAGAACTTCTTGAAAAATTTGGAAATTCCAAAAAAACCGCCGTGTTTTGGCCTGATTTTCAAAGGGTTGAAAAGAAAACCCGATGTCGGACGTTGTTGTGGTATTCGACATTTTGCATCAATTACATCATCAAACTCTCGAACAAATGCGCCCAACTTTCTTTGCTGTTACTGCTTTTTTTGCCTTTACCTTGTTATTATCTTTTGCCGTCAACAAGGAAGAATACGGCAAGGCAGGTTATTACGCCGACTCACTTCACGGACGAAAAACCGCCAGTGGAGAAAAATATGACAAGTTCGATTTTACCTGCGCCCACAAGACCCTGGCTTTTGGTACAAAGATCCGCGTAACCCGCTTAGACAACAAAAAATCGGTAGTGGTGCGCGTCAACGATCGTGGCCCCTTTGTAGAAGGTTATGTAACCGACCTCTCACGCGCCGCTGCTGAAGAAATCGGCCTGATAAAAATCGGCGTTACCCGCGTCAAAATCGAGGTGGTGGAAGCTGCCGCCTCGGCACGTGTAGCCGCCGAAGCCGATGGCAATGCAAAAGCGCTTACATCGCGTGGCAATTCGAAAACCTCTACCCTCGTTACCAAACCCGCCCAATATGGCAATGAAATGGAACCCCAGCCGGTTGGCAGCAAACGCTTGTCCGGTAAGGGTAATACGGAAAAACTCCCTTCCGAACTTTATTCCATTGATATCCAGAAAAGCCGCAAAACCGGCTACGGCGTTCAGGTAAGCACCCTCTACGATGCCGATAATGTCCTCCCGATATTAAAGAAATTGCAGATTGACTGGCCATCCAAAGCACTCGTCAATCTGGAACGCGACGATGTGTACAACAAAAGTACCTACCGCGTCATCATCGGTCCGTTCACCGACAAAAAGGCCGCTGAAGCCCAACAAAAAATAGCCGCCAAAAAAGGCTACAAAGGTTGCTTCGTCGTTGACCTTTCGGCGATGTGAGAAGACGGCCTACGGTGGACGGTGGACGGAAGACGGCCTCCGGTGGAGGAGTAAAAACAAAAGAGTGGCAATACCCAAGCCTTTCACCGTCTTCCGTAGGCCGTCCACCGTTCGCCGTCCACCGTCCACCGTCCACCGTCCACCGTCAAAAACCATCCATCCCTTCCGTTTCCACCCGCGTGTTTTTGCGGCGGAAGAGTGATACGTCAAATTTTCCAAAGCGGTAAGAGAAGGTAAGACGCGCCAGTTGCGGGTCGCGGCGTCGCCAGGTATCCTGCACAAAAATCCCCGCTGATTCGGTGTGAGAACCGGTTTTTCGCGAGCGGAAAATGTCCTGCACACTCAAGGTCAGGCTTGCTTTGCGGTTCCAGAAATCCTTGCGCACCGAAGCGTCCACATACCATACCGGAATCGTATAGCCTTGTGCCGTGCTGCTGGGGCCACCCCAGCCGCCGCCGCTGTGTCCGCCGCGACTGCCGCCGCGACCTCCGCCGCTGCTCTCCGTATCAAAAGCCGTGCGACTCTGGTAGGCGCCGTTGAGTTGCAGGGTGAAATTTCGAGGCAGTTTCAGGTTTAGATTTTCCTTGATAAAATAGGTGAACTGCTCGTTTTGCAGATCGGTTTCTATGTTTTCGGCATTCAGAATGGAGTTGTACAGGTTGATATTCGATGTCAGTTCAACAATTTTCCAAAAGGTGTTTTTCAGGGTAAATTCCACCCCGTAGGCCGTGCTCGAGTTGGTATTTGCGAAGGTGGATATAATTACCGGGCGATTCAGCACCGGGTCAATTTCCTGATAAGCGTAACGCGTGAGCAGGTTGTTGGTTTGTTTGTAATAGGCCGAAACCAGCAGATTATGCCCTTTTGAAAATACATTCTGATACGATAATTCTACCGAATGCGCAAACTCGGGAAGCAGATTGGAGTTGCCTCGCTGCAAAATGAGCGAGTCGGAAAAATCGGTAAACGGAATCAGCTGAAAGAAGCTCGGCCGATTGATGCGACGCGTAAAACTGAGTTGCAGGTTGTCTTCTTCGTTTATCTTATAGGTCAAAAACGCGCTTGGGAACAAACTCAGCGGGTACGAATTCCCGAACGTTGTATCGCGATCCACCAGTGTGCCGGTATAATCCGACGATTCGGCGCGCAAGCCAATCTGATAACCCCAACGGGAAAATTGTTGGCTGTACGTACCGTACACCGCGCCTACAACGTCGTGAAATTTGTAATTGTCGGCCAGGGTAGGCGTTTCGCGGTAGTCGTTTAACAGTGAATCGAATACGGCATTCTCGTTGTTCGAATAAAAGTCACGTACCGCAATGCGGGCGCCAATTTCCATTTTTATCGCTTTGCTGATCGGGTTGACAAAATCGGTCTGTGCGGTGAAGAAGGTGTTGCCGCCGTCGCCGCGCTGACGCTGCAGCGATTGAAAGCTGGATTCGTCATATTCCGTACGAAAGAAACCGAGATTTTCCGAGCGCGAGCCGTTCAGGTTAAGGTCGGCGGTCCATTCTTTCCCTTCTTTGGGGAACAAATGTTTGAAACCCAACTGACTGCCAAAGTTTCTGAATTCACGTTCGCTGCTGGTGTATCGAACGGCATTGCTGGTATTGTAATACCCGCCCGGATTGCGCAAGGAATCGGTTTGGATATGAATTTCATCCTCGTTTTTAAAATTACCGCCGTGGTAGTTGCCGCTGATAGTAAGGGTATTTCGATTGTTCAGAAAAACATCTACGCCACCACGCAGCATGGCAAAAAGTCCGTTGTTCTCCGGGCTTTGGGTTTGAAAGACGTTGGTGTAGGGCTGAGAAGGCGAAAAGGCGCTGGGTTGGTTGAAACGATCGGTGGCGCCGGTGCTGAGGTTGCGACGCTGGTTGTAATTTACGCCGAGAAACGCATTGACCTTGCCTTCCCGCGCATTGATGTCGCCGCCGAAATTGAACCGGCCGCGCATGTCTACCCCGGTGCGCAAAGAACCGTTGTAGCCGATACGGCGTTCTTTTTTCAAAACAATGTTAACAATCCCGGCGCCGCCGCCCGAGGCATCGTATTTGGCGGAAGGATTGGTAATTACTTCCACATTGTCAATCGCGTCGGCAGGAATCTGGTCGAGCGTGAGGTTGGTTGGTCGGCCATCAACAAAAATCTGCGGCGCCGCATTGCGCATCGTCAGGTTGCCGTCTATGTCAACATTCAGTGAAGGAACGTTTTTGAGCGCATCCTCCGCAGTGCCGCCTGCAGCCACATTGTCTTTATCCACCCGATACACTTTTTTATCCATCGCCAAAACGACCTGGCTGGCGTCGCCGCGCACCTCCACTTCCTTGAGCAGTTGCGACGAAGCGGCGAGTCTGATATTGCCCAGGTCTTTGTCTACTGCTCCGGCCATGGCGCTCATATCGCGACCACCTCCGCCATTGGGCCTGCCGCCTCCGGGGCGCCCGCCTCCCAGTCCGAATGATATCTTCTTCTCATACGAGGCATAACTCAGGTAGCTGATTTTCAGGGTATATTCGCCCATCACCGGCAGGTTTTCGAGGCTAAACTCCCCGTTGTCGCGGGTGAGTTGGCCAGCGATGATTTTTTCCTGCATTTTGCGGGCAACAGAATCAAACTGCATGCCCAGCAGTTGTACGGATGCATAAGCCAGTGGTTCGCCGGTGGTTTCGTCTATAACTTTGCCATAAAAACGGCCAATATTCATCTGAGCGGCATTACCCATCCCCGGGCGCATGCCGCCGGAAGGAATCTGCGCAGAAAGCAAAACGGGAAATAAAAAGACGAACAGCCAGGCTGTCGCCTGAAAGAAGCGATGTGACATGGGAGGGAAAGTGAGTTTTTGCATAAATGAAAGGGCGGGGCCTTATTTGCGGCGCAATACCAGACTGTCGGCAGGATAGCGGGCCGCAAGCGAGTCCATACAAGCCTGCGCCCAGGCGATGAGGGTTTGTTTTTGCGCCGCGGTCAAGACGGCGTCGCGGTGTGTCCAGGTGTAGGAGTTGAGCGGCATGGAACCCTCCTTTACCATTTCGATGACTTCTTCAAATTTATGGTTTTGCACAGCGGCCCTTCGTTGGGTCAGCGTGGAGAAATTGAGTTCGCTTTTGCCCTCATCCACATGATGTGCCAGCCACGATGCTACCGGCTGGATATTGGCATACCAGGGGTACTGCGTCAGGTTGCTGTGGCAGTCGTAACAGGCGGGCTGAAGTATGGCTTCCACTTCGGCAGGTACCGGAAACATGGTGGAAACATGGTGGGTCTGATCATTGGAAAGATTACGGGCCGGGCGATACAATTGTGCCAATGCCAGAATGAGCAGGAGGCCGTAGAGCAGGGGGCGAACCAGTTTTTTCATGCCGCAAAAGAACAACGCCTGTTTTTCATGTGGTACGAGAGTAGATGAAATGGCCCTTTGTGGAGACAATGGTCTGTTCGTGGCGCTCGTCTCCACAAACCCCTTGTTGGTCGCCGGGCGCCCGGGAGTGGGTAAGGGATATTTACCTTTGTTGCGGCAAATTATGGCGGGGCAACCTGCACACAAACCGACCTTTGTATGCTAATGATGGGAAAGGGCAAACTTGCCCGGCCTGCCGTGCGGTGGCTTTTACTTTTGTCTTTCTGGGCCTTGTGGATGGCGCTCCCGTTCATCATGTTTGATGAAGACGATGCCCGGCATCAGGTGTTTTTTTGTAAAATACTGCCCGCTACGCTTACCAACGTTGTTCTCTTTTTTATCTGCGCAGAATGGCTGGGACCGCGTTTTCTGCGACAACGAAGGCTGGGCGCCTACCTGATACGCGTGTTTTTTATCTCCCTTGCATTTGCCGTATTGCAGGGCTTCATGAAAAACTGGCTGCTTTTTCCGGATCACAGAGGCGTTGGGTTTCATATTTTTCGCGGATTGGCAAACGTGTTTTTTGCTGCCGCTCTCGGCGTTGGTTATGCCCTGGTGCGGCACATGTTGCAACAGGACAAAGCCCGGCAGGATGAACAGGAAGAGCGGCTGCGTTCCGAGCTTTCTTTTCTGCGCTCGCAAATCAGCCCGCATTTTATCTTTAATGTTCTCAACAGTATTGTATTTCTCATTCGCACCAAATCGCCGCAGGCCGAACCCGTAACCCTGCAACTCTCTGCCCTGATGCGCTATTTGTTGTACGAAAGCGGTACGGCGCAAATTCCGCTGGAGAAGGAATTGGGCTACCTGAAAAATTATGTTGAACTGCAAAAAATCCGCTTTGAAGAAGATGTCGAGATTCAAATGCGCGTGGAAGGTACCCCCGGCGGACAAATCATTGAACCGATGCTGATGATTTCATTTGTGGAAAACGCGTTTAAACACGGCGTGGGAATGGTAAATCATCCTCTGATTGATATTTACCTGAAAATTGAAGACAACAACCTTTACTTTTCGGTGAAAAACAAAATTACCCCCGAACCCCCGGATGAAAAAGACGAAAATTCGGGCATCGGCTTGCATAATGTGCGGCGGCGGCTCGAATTGCTTTACCCGGGCGCGCATACCTTAAACATCCGGGAAACCGACGGCTGGTTTGAAGCGCAACTGCAACTTTCATTTCAAGATCACTCCCGCGCATGAAACTGACCTGCCTGGCCATTGACGACGAAAGTCTTGGACGTAAAATGCTGGAAGACAACATCCGGCAAGTACCCTTTCTGGAACTGGTCGGCGCCTGTAAAAATGCATTCGAGGCGATGGAAACCCTGCAGAAACAGCCGGTAGATCTGCTCTTTCTCGATATTCAAATGCCGGGTATGCTGGGTACCAAATTCCTCGAAACCCTGCCGGTTAAACCCATGGTGATCTTCGTTACCGCCTACTCTCACTATGCGGTTGAAAGTTATGACCTGGATGTGGTTGATTATCTGATGAAACCCGTGCCGCTGGAACGATTTGTAAAAGCCGCCTATAAAGCCCTTGAACTCAAACAGAGAAATACCACCAGCGAAAACCCCGGCGCCACGACCGAATCCCCGGGTTTTTTCTTCGTGAATGTAGAGTATTCGCTGGTGAAAGTCAATATAGCCGAAATCACCCACATCGAGGGGATGAAAGACTACGTCAAAATTTATCTTGACGGACAACGCAAGCCGATTCTGACAAAATCCACCCTGAAAGGCATTGAAGAACGCCTTCCCGATCGGGACTTTATGCGGGTGCACAAGTCCTTCATCGTCCATCTGCCCCGTATTACATCCATACGAAACCGCGAAATCAAAATCGGCGACTGGGAGATACCCGTCGGGGAATCCAATGTGGATGAATTGATGCGATTTGTGGAACAGGGGTTCCGGAAATGAACCTTATTTCCCGTCGCGGTATTTTTCCCAGGTGGTTTTGCTGTAATGTTCCTCGGCGGCGAACTGTAATTCCTTGAGCAGGTCGGGAGATTCCTTGTAACCCGGCGAAATCATGATACGTTCGTATTTTTCGTTGAGATATACCAGCGATGGGTAACCCATCCGGCCATCCAGCAGTGCGTAGGCGAGCGTATGGACACCGCCGCGACCATTGTCGTTGGCGACAAAGCCGAAGGTTTCGCCGTTGAACTTGATTTCTTCACGTTGTTCGGCATTCAGTTTTACCGGGTAAAAGTTTTTGGTCACGTATTCCATGACCTTTGGGTCGGAGAAAGCCCCCTTGTCCATTTTTTTGCACCAGCCACACCAGTTGGTGTACACGTCCACCAGAATTTTTTTGGGTTTGGTCTGGTTGAGCGCCGTGGCTTCTTCCCAGGTGTACCATTTAAGCGGTTCTGTTTCGGCGGGTTGGAAAGAAAGCGTGATGGCTGCAACCGCAGCAAGGGCGAATGTGAGGGGGAACCATTTTTTCATGCCTAATTTATTTTTTAACGTGAAGAAAAAGCGGGCAAAAATAAGGCGCTTCATCTTCCCGTTTCGTTAAGGTTTGTTAAGGCGAAGTCAAAAGAGAGAAAAATCAGGCAAACAGGAATACCCGTAGTTTTGCCCCCAACTTCAAATAGTCTTTCACAGGAACTCTGATCCAACTTATTATATGCGTTTTTTTAAAGTCGCCCTTTTTATTGCCTTCGCTGGTCTTTCGGCCTGCTTCGAACCCAAGGAAGGCTGCCTCGATATTGCTGCAATCAATTTTGATGCCGCCGCCGACAAAGACTGTTGTTGCACCTATCCTCAAATGATATGGAGCGTCGAGCAACAATACGACACCCTCGTTTTTTTCAACGATTCTCTTTACCCGGCCGACGATGGCCATTTGTTCCGCATTCGCAGCGTGGCATTTTATCTGTCTGAATTTGAGGCCATTCAAAATGGCGCTTCTTTCCGTATCAACGAAACAATAGACCTGAAAACACGCGCGGGCGCCGATACCGTAACGCGCAGTTTTATCAACGACTTTTTGTTGCTGCGCCGCACCCCAATTGAATACGCGGTTGGAACCATCCGTCAGGACGGCTTTTTTGAAACCCTGAAATTCCGCGTCGGCCTCTCGCCCGATGCCCAAAAAATTCTGCCCAACAAAGCCCCCGCCGGTCACCCCCTTGCCGCCCAAACCGACAGCCTTTGGCGCGGCGACAACAATGGATTTGTTTTTATGCAGGTCGTGGTCCAGCGCGATTCCATGGCGATGACCCCTTCCGATACCCTGCGCTTTATGGAAAGCGATCTCGGGGCTTTCATTTTTGAAGCAAACGGACCGTTTCTGCACGAAACCGGCTATAATTTCCCTTTGAAATTGGGCATCAATTACCGCGAGATGTTTCGGGGAATAAATTGGACAGCCGACGACATTCCTGCATGGAAAACGAAGATCATCGCCAACCTCCCGCTGGTTTTCAATGTTTCACAGTAAATTTGTCTCTGCCAAATAAATTTCACCATGACAATACGTATTTTCTTGCTTGCGCTCGTCTCGGGGCTGTTCTTTTCAGCCTGCGAAAAAAATCACACCCACGAATCAGGGGTCCCCTTCACCATTTCCTACAAAGCCACTTACGACGGCGAACAACTCACCAAATATAAAAATTACCCCTACGGAACCGCCGCCTATCCGCTGCAATTCAGCCGTTTTTCGACCTATTTGTCCGACATCGAACTGATAAAAGCCGATGGAAGCACCCATCGGCTGACCGAGATCGAATGGGTGGAATTTACGCCCGATAATGCATCCACCGACCTTTCTGCCATTCCGGCCATTACCTATAACAACGTGCCGGAAGGCGAGTACACCGGTATTCGCATCGGCTACGGGGTAAAACCTTCCCTGAATGCAAAAGTACCCGCCGATTTCTCCGGCAATCACCCGCTTGCGCGTGAACTGGAATACTGGAGTGGTTGGGACAGTTACATTTTTAATAAAATTGAAGGCCAGGGTGATGCCGACAACAATGGCGCGTTCGACCATTTCCTGCTATTCCACTGTGGAAGCGACGCCGTGTACAAGGTCTATGAGTTCAGCCTGCCTATTCATGTGCATGCCGGCCACCCGGGGCTGAATGTGACATTTGATCTGAAAAAACTGTTCATCCTTGCCGACGGCTCCTGGTACGATATCGTCACCAATCATGCAACCTCCAATAATCCGAACGACATTTCGGTAGCGCTGGTGTTGATGAACAATTTTGAAAAAGCCACTTCGGTAACCCAGGAATAAACCGGTCTTCCCATGCAAACAAACATCATAAAAATGGCGCCGGCCATGCTGTTGCTGGCCGGTTTTGTCGCCTGTCACGACCTGCCCACCGAGCCAATCCCCGAGCCGGGCGATTTGAGCGCGATTCCTTACGATCCACAACCATACACGATAAAAAAGCCCGACTTTTTCCCCAACGTACCGGTTCCGGCCAATAATCCAATGACCGTGGAAGGCGTGCAACTGGGGCGTCGGTTGTTCTACGACCCGATCCTTTCGGCCGACAGCACCATGTCTTGCGCTTCCTGTCATTTACCGGAAGGCAGTTTTACCGACAACAAGGCGGTATCTACCGGCATAGACGGTATTGCAGGCCGCCGCAGCTCGATGTCGCTGCTCAACATCGCTTATGCCAACAACGGACTGTTTTGGGACGGGCGTTCAGCCACCCTCGAAGCCCAGGCGCTGTTGCCGGTCGAAGATCCGATTGAACTGCATACCACCTGGCCGGAGGTAATTGAAAAACTCAAAACACATCCGACTTACCCCGCTTATTTCCGCAAGGCGTTTGGCATCAATGATCGCAAGGAAATCACGAAAGAGCTCGCAGGCAAAGCCATGGCGCAGTTCGAACGGATCCTGATCAGCAGCGGCACATCCAAGTTTGATCTGTTCTTGCAAACGGAAGACCCCGATGTCTTCGACGAAGAAGAACTCGACGGTTATCTGATGTACTTCGAAGAAGCCTGGCGCTATGGCCTCAATCTGCCCGATGCACAGTGTTTTCACTGCCATGGCGGGGTGACGCTGACGGGCAATAACTACTTCAACAATGGCCTCGACGCAGTGGCTTCATTGGATGATTTTGTTGACAAGGGGCGTTTTGAAGTCACCGGCAATCCTTCCGACCGCGGCAAATTCCGTACCCCCACCATGCGCAACATCGCCCTGACAGCGCCCTATATGCACGACGGACGATTTATGACCCTGGAAGAAGTGGTGGAAAATTATGCCCGAAAAGGTCACGGCGTTGCCAATGAAGATCCGAATATCCCCCTGGTGGGGCTTAATGCACCAAACAACACACTCAGTGAAGCGCACAAACGCGCCCTGGTAAAATTCCTTCACACGCTGACCGATACCACTTTTATCAACAATCCGGACATTCAGAATCCGTTTTGATACCGGTGAAAGATGTATGGAATTTTTTCCCACCCTTTTCGGGTAAAAAAAGGCGGCTTCGGTCGCCTTTTTTTATTTTTGGCCTGATTTTTTCCGCATATATGTTGCCGTAAGCCCCAGGCCGCCTGCCTTTAAACTTTTTATCCCGCCGATGATGCGAAACCGATTTACATTACTATTCCTTTTGGTGGCTTTTGCCCTGCGGGCACAGATCAGCGAAGGTGGTCTGCCCCCCACGTTACAGCCCGAATTTCAGGCGTTTTTAGCCGGAAAAATGCCGCCAACCGCCACACTTCCCGCGTTGAATGTGCAACAGGCGCTTACCGAAGACAGCCAGACCCCCGGACAAAACCGTTTTGCCGCGCCGGTTGCCGTGCAAATTTCGTTGGAAAATACAGGTGTATGGAACACCCTGCCCAATGGCGACCGGGTATGGCTCTGCGCCTTGCGTTCGCCCGGCGCTCTGGGCCTGACCCTGTTGTTTGATGAATTCAGACTGCCCGCCGGCGCCCGATTCCATGCCTATGGCGATGATTATGAGCGTTTTTTTGGCGCATACACAGCAGAAAGTTGTTTGCCCGACGGGCGATTCCTGATCGGAATCGTGCAAGGGCCAACCGTTTTTCTTGAACTTTACGAACCCTCCTCCGCCAACGGACAGAGCAAGATCAGCGCTTCGCGCCTGGATGTATCCTACAGCCAGCAGGCCTTCAACGGCCCGGAAGATTTCGGCGACGCTCTGCCTTGCAATATCAATATAAACTGCGCAACCGGCGCCAACTGGCAGGCCGAGAAAAAAGGCATCGGACGTATTCTCATGGTATTCGCCAATGGAGAAGGCTGGTGCAGTGGCTCGCTGATTGCCAACACCGCTCAAAACTACGAGCCCTATTTCCTTACGGCGCACCACTGCCAGTTGCTGACCAACAACCCCGATTTCGGGTTGTGGCGTTTTGATTTTGACTATGAATCATTAAATTGCCAGAACCCGGCCGTTGAACCGGTGCCGCGCTCCGTACTGGGCTGCGAACGTATTTCCTATCGCATGGAAACCGATTTCATGCTGCTGAAACTCAATCCCATTCCTCTCAACTATGATGTTTATTTCAATGGCTGGAATCGCAACGGAGTGCAAACCACCATTCCGCCCAATGCGACCTACATCCACCATCCCTTTGGCGACATCAAAAAAATATCGGTAGATACGCAAGCGGTTGTTATTCACCCCAGTACCCTCAACTGGGGCGCGCAATATGGCATCAGTCCCGCCAACTCGCACTGGAAAAGCGTGACCGATCACGGCACCTTTCAGCAGGGTTCTTCGGGTTGTCCCATTTTTGATGCAAACAAACGCATCATGGGGCAGCTGCACGGCGGAAGCACAGCTACGGGCAATCCTTGTCAGGTGACCGGCGCCTACTTCGGACGATTCAATTTGTCGTGGGATCAGGGCGCTTCGCCGCAGGCGCGACTCAAAGAATGGCTGGATCCGGGCAATACCGGAGCCGTGACCCAAAACGGCTATGCGCGCCCGGTGGTACAGGGCTTCAACATCAGCGGGAATATCCGCACCCATTGGGACGAGCCGATGGAAGGCGTTCGGGTTGAAATTACCGGCGGTACCACCGGGTTCGTATTCACCGATTCGTTGGGGAATTACCAGTTTACCAACATCCCCGGCGGAAATAATTACAGCATCAAACCGGTACACGACGTGGACGATCTGAATGGCGTCACTACTTACGACCTGGTACTGATCTCCAAACATATCCTTACTTCAGAGCCGATGGACTCTCCCTGGAAAATCATTGCTGCCGATGTAAACCAGAGTAATTCGGTCACCACCTTCGATATCGTGGAAGGCAGAAAAGTCATTCTCGGCATCAACCAGGCGTTCCCGGCGAACACTTCCTGGCGCTTTTTCCCGAGTTACACCACTTTTTCCAATCCGAACAATCCCTTCCAGGGAGGCTTGCCACCCGACAATATTCCGATCAACAACCTGCAGGGCAACTTCGCCAATGCGAACTTTTACGGTGTAAAAATCGGCGACACAAACAACACGGCATCGGGGAATTAAGTGGACGGCGGACGTATGTCAACAACAAGGAAATCTCCACCCTCTGTTGCTTTGCTGCACGCAGCGTGACCTGTTTTTTCGAAAAATGCGGAGTCGAGAAAAAACCGGGGACACCTATTGAGGATAACTCAAATCAAGGCCGGTATCGAAACGGTATCTCAGGGTAAGATGACCGCTTTTTGCTTTCAGGGGCAGGTAATTGACCGCGAAGGTATCTGCATAATGATCTCCGGTCTGAATGAGCGCGTTAACTTTCCCTTTGCCAAGCAGGGTCCAGTTGATTTTGGCGGTGTCGTCGAGATAGCCTTCTACATAGACCTCAAGGCCAGACACATTTTTGTTTTTGGCAAATAATGTCAAATTCTCGGCCTGACTCACATCCTTGATCTTCATTTTTGAATAGGGGAAAATTAATCGCCAGGTTCCAATGAGGGCAAATGCCGCGAGCAGGAGGAGTGTGATGACTGAAATCCATTTTTTCATGTTGAACGCCACACAAATTAGGTTCTAAAAATTTCCTGAAAAATACTCAATGACGAGTTTGCCTTTTGTCACCTTGTAAGGCCTGTAGGAGAAGGGGATTGAATCGGTAAAACACTCGACTTTAAAAAGCAACCCTGTTTTACCGGGCGGTACCGGCATGATGCCGATCATAGCCGTATCATTCAGGGTGTTTTCTCGCGCATACATTCCCCAGTACCAATGACGCACATTCAAGTACATCATGGATTGAAAGGGCTTGCTGCCGTCTTCGATGACGATCATGTTGGAAGGAGCGGTTTGATCTCCCCCGCATTTGCCGGTCCATGCGGCGACGAAAAGGAGGGAAATGAGGGTGCAGTAATTCATGGAAGAAGACTAATTGCCAAAGTTGGATGAGCAAAATGAGAAATGATGCATTCTCCAAGACAAAAAACGCCCGCCTTGCACAGGCAGGGCGAGCGAGAATCTTACCAATAAGATGATGTTGTGTAGGTTAGCACCAGTCTGCCTCCAGTTGCCTTGTAAGGGTAATAAAACAAGGGCATTGAATCCAGGTGGCAATCTTGTTTCTCAATCAACCCTGTCTGACCAGGAGCGATCTTCAAACCATAACTGTGGATTTTTGCGGTATCATTGAGGGTATTCTCTTTGATATAAATCCTCATCGTCCAGTGGTCGTTTCTCAGTTTCATCATCGCTTTAAAGGGCTTGCTGCCGTCTTCAATGACGATCATGTTGGACGGAGCGGTTTGGTCTCCCCCGCATTTGCCGGTCCATGCGGCGACGAAAAGGAGGGAAATGAGGGTGCAGTAATTCATGGAAGAAAAATTAGTGTCGCATCCGGCGAATAGCATAGCAATGAAATCGGCTCTTTTTTCGGCTCCATAGGCGCGAGAAGGGCGAAATACGGGATATTTTAACCAGCCGAGTAACGGCAGGAGGCGGAAAAAGAGACATAGGCATTGCTTTGTCATTCGCCGGATGCGGCACTAGTGGCGAACCAACTTAGGAGATGAAAAATGGGTGAGATGATTTTAGGGGTTGTTGAGGCGTTTGGAGGGCGTAATGCGGGTACATTATAACCGACAAACAACGAAAACAGACACTAAAAGC
>JANRLZ010000189.1:0-19944 GCA_033762055.1 Saprospiraceae bacterium | reverse complement strand
ACAAAATCAAGTATGACAATGCGGTTGGCAGTGAGCATACAGGGGGGAGGGACGGTGCTGAAAACTTTTGGAATTGTATCGCTTGTTTTGCCCTTGTTTTTGAAGAAAAAGGCAAACAATAGAAATTGTATTGACAAAAGTAGGAAGAAGCTTTGAAGTGCAGGTAAGCACTTGCCGGGATTTTTGCGCCCGGATACAACAAGGGCCATGCCGAACCTTCAGCATGCCCCTTGTTTTTTACCGAAAAATTGAACGATAAGCTATCAGCTTGCGCGGCGACTGAATACCCACCAAACCGCACCGGCCACTACCACGTGCATTAAATTGAGCCAGATTCCCATGCCAACCGGCATACCCGGGATGCCCAGAAAAGGATTGGCAAATGACAAAACCAGTAAGACAACGGTGACGATGCCAAATACGCGCAAGGGGTTGTTGTTGAAACGATTGATGAGCAATAAAACCCCTGCGGCAAACAACACGGGAAGTATGGATGAAATAAGCACCGGCGCCAGGGTGATGGCTTGAACGCCTGTTTCGGATGGTATGCCCACGGAAGGATCCATGATCCCTGTTGCATCGCCAATTAAATACAAAATGGCGTTGATGGCGGCCGCAATAATTGCGGCCAGCGGTACGGCTTTCAGCAGTGAACCCGGTTGAATTTTTTGATTTTCCATGATGTTGTAACAAAATTTGTTTAAACGAATGTTTAGATAAAAAAATAGCGCAGTCTTTTAACCACGCAGTTTGTCCAGTAAGTTGGAAAGTGTTTCGGCTTCTTCAGGTGTAAGCCGTTCCCATGCCTTGGCAGCTTCTTTTATCACGGGTTCAATTCGCTCCAGTAAATCCAGTCCAGCCGGTGTAATCTGTAACAATACCTCGCGCCGGTTCAGTTCGTTCAGACTCCTTTCTATCCATTTTTTTTGTACAAGGCGATCACAAAGTCGTGTCAGATCCGGATTTCTATCCAATAATACCGCTTTCACTTCACCCACCGGTATGGCCTCCGGAAAGCGTCCCCGTAATATACGCAACACATTAAATTGCTGTGGTGTAAGGTCAAATGGTTTGAAAACGGCCATACTTTGCTCTTGCTGCCAATGATACGTGTACATGATATTAATCATGGCCTTTTGCAAGGGCAACAGGGGTTTGGTCTGTCGTATCGCGTCTTCAATTTTCATGGCACGAAGGTAAAATGTTTTTATTTGTTTAAACAAATATTGTTTAAACTTTTTTTCAAACATTCCAAAAACGCGAGAAACAATTCCTCACGATACCCAGCTCTGCCACAATACCCTGGCACTCCAGAATACGACGGTGATCCCCACCAGCATGAACATCCATCTTACCGGCAGTTTGCCGGCAAGCCGGGCGCTGAGGGGGGCTGCCAGTACCCCGCCAACTATCAATCCTGCAATGACCAGCCAGTGAGACAGCCCGATTAGGGAAAAAAAGGTCACCGCGCTGGCAAATGTCATAAAGAATTCGGTCAAACTCACTGTTCCAATCACATATTGCGGGGTTTTCCCTTTTGCAAGCAGGGTGCTGGTTACCAGCGGCCCCCAGCCGCCGCCGCCAAATGAATCCAGAAACCCGCCGGCGCCGGCCAGCCACCCTAATCGCCGGGCACGCCGTTTGGCGGTTTTTCGGACAAAAGTTCGACTTAAAATACGGATGCCCAGCAACAGCGTGTATGTCGCCAGCAAGGGTTTGATAACGCCGGCATATTCATCACCTAATTTCGACAATAAAAAAGCGCCCAAAATGGCGCCCAGAATACCCGGCAACAACAAAACCCGAAACAACCGCCGGTTTACATTCCCGAACCGATAATGCGAATATCCCGATGCGCCTGCTGTAAATACTTCTGCGGTGTGAATACTCGAACTTACCGCGGCCAATGGCACACCGGCGCCCATGAGGAAGATCTGGGCCACCACCCCGTAACCCATTCCCAGCAACCCGTCGGCCAGTTGCGCCATGAAGCCTACCGCCAAAAACAACCAGAATTCTCCGTTGATTTGTCCCAGCAAATCGGGCCAGGTATGGGTTGGAATGTAAAATGAGACGACGTTGAATACCAGCGACAAACCAAACGCCGCCAATGCTGCCGTGGCGATCCGCCGCCACTTCCGGTCGCGGATCCGATCCAGATTCTGGTGCGGCATCACCGTAGCCAGCACTTCTTCCCCCGCCGCAATCGAAGCGGTAAGCGCATTAAGCGAACGCACTTTCTCGCTAAAATCGCCGCCCAGTTTTTCCCGGATGGCAGGCATGTTTTGCAGCAGGTCGTTCAATTCGTCGGGCAAGGCCTCCTGCAGGGTTTCCTTCAGCCTTTTGGCGATGGTGGGTGATTTTCCGTTGGTGGAAATGGCGATTTTCAGGTCGCCTTTTTGCACCACCGAACCCAGATAAAAATCGCATTCCGCGGGCGTATCTGCCACATTCACCAGAATGCCGCGTTCGTGCGCCTTTTGGCGGATTTCGCGGTGCAGGACCGGGTTGTCGGTAGCGCAAATGACGAGTTGCCTGCCTTCCAGATCGTGTTCCTCAAATAATTTTTCCTGTAAAACCACCTGCGGATATTTCGCTGCCAATTCCCGCAATTCTTCCCGAATCTCCCGACCCACCAGTGTCACCCGAGCGTCCGGACAATTGCGCAGCAAGGCCTGTATTTTCTCCAGGCCCACATTCCCGCCACCCACCACCAGGGTCTGGAGTTGATCGAGTTTCAGAAAAACCGGGAAAAGCAAATTTCCGTTCGGGTGGTTCATATTCAGGCCGGAGTTGGTGTTGAAGACGCATGAAAATTGGTTCCATGCGTGGTAGCTGCTACATACTGCTTCCGGATGACAAACGCTCCCAGGGTTTCACCGCGCAGGCGGTTTTGGGCGTAGTCGGCGAGCAGGGGTTCGAGCGCCTGCAAAATTCCGGATTCGTCGAGCATTTCCATGTAAAGTTTATTTAAACGTTCGCCGTTGTGGGCTGCACCCAGGTACAAATTATAATACCCCGGCGATTTTCCCACCAAACCGATTTCACCCAGATAAGGACGCCCGCAACCATTCGGACAACCAGTCATCCGCAGGTTGATGGGCTCATTCTCAAGGCCGTTGGCGTGCAACAACACATCTATTTTGTCAATCAAGGCGGGCAAATACCGCTCGGCTTCGGCAAAAGCCTGCGAACAGGTGTTCAGCGCTACGCAGGCAATGCTGTTTTGCCGCAGTGCCGTCTGCCGATGGGTGGCCGCCAGGATACCGTGTTTCTCCAGAATGGCTTCCACAATGGGGCGTTTTTGGGTTGTAATTTTACCAATCACCAAATTTTGATTACCGGTGAGCCGGAAATCGCCGTCGTGGACAAGGGCAAGCATGCGCAGGGTGGTTTTCAAGGGGAAATCCGGCGTGTCGGCCACCCGTCCGCCCTCGATAAAAAGCGTCAGGTTGAAGTGCCCGTCCTCGGTGCGCGTCCAGCCCAAAGGGTCGGCCGAATGTTTAAAATGATATGCGCGGGCCGGCTGAAACGTAAAACCAGCGCGTTTTTCCACTTCCGCCGTAAATGCCGCCAATCCCATTTTCTCCACAGTATATTTCAACCGGCTCAATTTCCGGTTTTCGCGATTGCCAAAATCGCGCTGTGTGGTGATGATGGCTTCACACACCTTCAACACCTCCTGTTTGTCCACATAACCCAAAACATCCGCCAATCGCGGATAGGTTTCCGGCATCCCGAAAGTCATGCCCAGTCCGCCGCCCGCCGCTACGTTGAAACCTTGCAGCTCGCCGTCTTTTTCAATAGCGATCAAGCCGATGTCGTTGGCAAATACATCGGTGTCGTTTTGTGGCGGCACGGCCAGCGCGATTTTGAATTTGCGCGGCAAATAGGTTTTTCCGTAAACCGGCTCCACCGGCCCTTCCGCCTGTCGCGCGCGAAATGGCTGTGATTCATCCACCGGCTGACCGTCGAGAAAAATCTCGTAGTAGGCGGTCGTTTGCGGGGTAAAAGCGTCGCTGATAGATTTTGCAAGGGCATAAACGGCGGCATGCACCCGGCTTTCGTCGGGGTTGGGACTGCACATGACGTTGCGGTTGACGTCGCCGCAACCGGCGATACTATCGAGCATGACCTCGTTGAATCCCTGCACGGTCGCCTTGAGGTGGCGTTTGCGCACGCCGTGCAACTGAAATGCCTGGCGGGTGGTGAGTTTCAGGGTGCCATTGCCGTAACGATCGGCCAGTTCGTCCATACGCAGCCATTGTGCGGGCGTAGCCACACCGCCCGGAACCCGCACCCGGATCATGAAGGAATACAATGGCTCCAGTTTTTGCGACTTGCGTTCGCTGTCGAGGTCTCGGTCGGTTTGCTGGTAAGAACCGTGAAACTTAATCAGGTTGGTATCATCCGGGAACAAGGCGCCGGTGATGCGGTTTTCCAGGCTCTGCGCCAGGGTGCCGCGCAGGTAATCGCTTTGTTCCTTGATATGCTCAACTTCGGAGCGCTTTGTTTCTGCCATGATATGGGTTGATGAAGGTTGATTGGGTTTAGAAAACTTTCTGGGCAACCGCGCTTCTAAACCTCACTTATTGATGCCTCAAATCGAAATTGTGAAAATAAAAGACCCGGATGGTGTGCTGATTGCGAAAGACATCGCCGCTGGCTTGTTGCTGATACAGGTTCATGTAGCCGCCATGCAGTTGGGCATGCGAATTCACCTGATACACCAGCCCGAGGAAAAACCGGTTTTGATCGAAGTGATTGTACACAATGTTTTTACCGAAATTGATCATGGTTTCGTTGTTCAGCAAAACCTGTAATCCGCCAGGAGCAAATTTTTTTGCTGTGAGGGGCAGAAAAAGAGCCAGATTGTACCGAATCCGTCCGTTGAACCGGTACCCTTCGCCCAGGGTATTGTCGTCCACTATGTTTCGCCGGAAACGTTCTTCGAGGCGTATCCACTGCATGAGCCGGGCGTTTTTACCACGCTGAAACCACTGGATTTGCTGCCAGGGCCGGTGCTCCGGTTGGGCGATGTTTTTGTGGTTGTCGCCCGGAAAGTGATGTACGTAAGCGTAAGCAGCGGTCAGCCGAATGTTGTCGGTCAGGTAATACATGGGGCCTGCCCGAACAATTCCCTGCGCCGCTGCGCCCACAAAGTCATCCTTCAGACGAAAATGGGCGTCGAACCAAATGCCCCAGCGTTTTGATAGCCGGGTCTGACTAAATACCCCGAACCAGGTCTGTTCTTCGGTAACCATCGTTTTTTGCGCCACAAGCGTCATCGAAGCGCATAGCAGGAACAACATCAGGAAAGAATTTTTCATCACGAATGTCATGTTAAAAATGGCTCCCGACCTCCGCATCCATCGTACTATGTTGTGGAGGTCGGGAACAAGGGATTGTTACCGCTTTTTTTACAAAATATACCGCAAGGTTATGCCATAGGTGCGCGGATCGCCCAGGATGGCCGCATAGTGCCCGGCATTGCCTGCTGCCGGTAAAAGTTGTTCGAAATAATTCTGATTCAGGAGGTTGCGCGACCACACAAATACCGACAAGCCTTCCGACGCCCGGAATCCCAGGCGGCCGTTCAGCAAGGCATAGGCATCAATATTCAGATACTGCGAAGGAGAAGGACTCGAAGAAAATTCAGAGCGATAAGAGGCATCGAGTGCGACAAAATATTTCCCCTTTTGTCCCAGAAAAACGCCTTGCCGGGTCGTAGCCTCTCCCCCCATCGAGCCGGCCCATTTCGAAATGCCCGGCAAACGTTGTCCGGAAATATCCTTGAAAGCCGTCGGCCCGCCTGTTTCTTCGAGCGGAACCGGTGCGTTGGTAAATGAAACATATTCTCCCTCCGTATAAGCCAGCGCCAGGTAAAGGGAGAATTGTTGACTCAGTTTCAAACTGCCATCCAGTTCCAGTCCATATACCCGCACCCGTTCTGCGTTGGCCAGATAGCCGCGATTGACGCCTACCTCTGCGGTCTGAACCTGTGTCTGAAAATCCTTGATATCTGTGTGGTGAAACACCAGGTTCAGGGTAGATTGCGCGGTAGGAGCGGTTTTTACGCCCGCCTCGACATGGGTGACGTATTCCGGTTTGATACGCGCCAGATCAGTGAGTACTTCACCGCCCGAAGTGGGTAAGCCCCCGAGATTGACGCCGACGGGTTTGAAACTGCTCGACCAGGTCGCGAAAACGTTGAAACGCCGCGATGAGCGGTAGGCCAGGGTGATCTGGCCGGAAAAGTTGCTCTCATCCACGTCGGCCTCAAAGGTCTGGTTGGTGTAAACGGCATTTTTGATGGTCAAAAGTTGCGGATCGCTGGTTTCCAGACCGCCGTAGGTTTGACGCTTAAAGTCCACCTGCTTTTGATCGCTGTTGAAACGAAAACCTGGCAGCAGGTGAAATCCCTTCACTATTTCCCAGTCAATTTGTCCAAACGCCGCGCCGCTGAACGATTGCAAACGCGACGTGGTGCGAATGCCGTAGCCATCGAGCAAACCGGGGGTTTTCCAAAGATCGCTGGTTGAATTTTGAGAAAAACGCCACTGTGCCGCTCCTGATTCCTCTGTGTGGTAAGGGTCGGTACGCAGGTTTTGGTCAAGGATAAATACGCCTATTACGCCACTTAACCGTGAATTGATCTTACCCGCATACCGGATTTCCTGCGACCATTGCTGGTGCCTCGACGGCGCCTGTGACAGACTCAAAACCGGCAAACCGGTGAAATCGCGGTCATTGGAAGGCGCCCAGTTCCAGTAGCGCCAGGCAGTGGTTGAGGTAAGGGTGCCGCCGCCGATTTTGGCATCCACATTGAGGGAAACGCCGCCCAGTTCGTTGCCGGAGCGCCAGGGTGTATCGTGATCCACCACCCGGTCGAAAGGGTTGGCGGAAGGTAAATTGTAATCGAGATCGGCGATGATTTGATTAAACTGACGGTACGCGGCGCGTTGCGTAGGGGCCACACCCGCCACCACCTGCGCATAACCAACCGGGTTTTGTTCGGATGCGTCAACCGTGAGACGAATATTCAGCCGGTCGGTCGGCACAAAGCTGAGTTGTCCGCGAAAGCCGAGATTATTGAGGGTATTGACCGATTCCTGGGTGCGTACATTGTAAATCAGTCCATTGCGCTGGGTGCCGGAGAAAGAAAGCCGCCCTGCAAACTTTTTGCCCAAGGGGCCGGTAACCGAACTTTTGGCCTGGATAAAGCCGTAGTTTCCATAACTTAATTCCAGCGATGCCCCCGGTGTAAACGAGGGGGCATGGGAGGTTATATTGAATGCGCCGGCGGTGGTATTTTTTCCAAACAAGGTTCCCTGTGGCCCACGCAGCACTTCAATTTGTTCAATATCAATAAAATCGAACATGGTTGCAGCCGGCCGGGCATAATACACGCCATCCACATAAAATCCCACGCCGGGGTCAATGCCATCGTTGGTCAGCCCGAATGTTGAACCCAGTCCGCGGATGTTCAGCGTGGTGTTGCGCGGATTGGAAGAATACAGTTGTACCGTCGGTACGATCTCTTTCAGGCGGTTTACATTGAAAGCGCCGGCGTCTTCTACAAATTTACCGCCCAAAACAGTAATCGGAATTGGAACATCCTGTGCGTTTTCGCGCCGCCGGCGAGAGGTGATTACAACTTCGGAAAGCCAGGGATCTTCTTCGAGCAAAATGTCCAGCGGCGCATCCGGCCGACGGGCAATTTGAATTTCCTGCGCCACAAACCCTACTGCGCTTACAGAAAGCACAAAGGGGGGATTTTTTTGTATTTCAATACTGTATTGGCCATTCGTATCGCTGATTGCAAAGGCGCTGGCGCCCTTGACGCCCAGACTGACACCTGTAAGCGCCTGGCCGCCGCTTTTCTCCTTTACAATGCCCGTGATGGTAATTATGTCGCGCTGGGCAAAAAGTTGGAAGGAGAAGAAAAGAAAAAGGAGGGTAATTTTTTGCTTGTTCATGTTGAAAAAATGTGCATTAATCAGGTTTGAAATTCAGAATATTTGACTGAAAAACAAGTAATTGCGTCCCCGGCGGGACAGCACATCCAACAGTTGTAAAGTGGGTATTTCATATCAGTGAGTTTTAATAGACATCTTCCAGGTATCGCCGTTGTTTTTTCAAATTTTGCAGGTATGATGTGGCGAAATCGGCGTCTTTCCCGCTTTCTTTTTCAATAAGCTGCAATACAGCATGCTGTACATCGGCAGCCATGCGCGACTTGTCGCCGCAGACATAAAAAGAGGCGCCATTTTCCAGACGGTCGAAAATCAGGCGGGCGCGTTCGGCCAAACGGTGTTGCACGTAAATTTTGTCCGATTGATCGCGGCTGAATGCCACGTCCAGGCGATCGAGTGTGCCGCGTTTGAGGTGATTCAGCCATTCGGTCTGGTATAAAAAATCGGTCTCGAAATGCGGGTTGCCAAAAAACAGCCAGTTTTTACCCCCGGCGTTGCGTTCGGCTCGTTCTTCGACAAATGCCCTGAAAGGCGCTACGCCGGTGCCGGGTCCCACCATGATAATGTCGGTCGAGTCGTCGGCGGGAAGTTTGAAATATTCGTTGCGTTCGATGAAAACCGGCACGGATTCGCCATGCAAAACCCGGTCGACCAAAAAAGTAGAGGCTGCTCCCGAATGTGCCCGTCCCCCAAAATCAAAGCGCAATGCAGCTACGGTCAGATGCACCTCATCAGGGTGCGCCGTCAGGCTGGAGGCAATGGAATAAAGACGCGGCGGCATTTTGCGCAAAAATCCCAGCAGTGTTGCTTCCGACAAGGCAGCGGGATATTCGCGCAGCAGGTCGGCCACATTACGCCCCCAAAGGAATTGTTTCAAGGCGGTTTCATCCATCAACAGGGCCTTCAGACGGCTATTGCCCGTCCAGGCGGCATATTTTTCCAGCAGGTCGCGGGTCAGCACGGTCAGTTCCACCTCATGCAGAAGAATATGGCGAAAAAGATCGTCTTTGCCCTGAAAATGGACCGTTTTGTTGCCATTGAGCATGGCGGCATACAGTACTTCCTGCACCAGCGAAGGCGGGTTGTGCGGGTAAACGCCCAATGAATCGCCTGGCTCGTAAGACACCCCGGCCCCTTCGAGTGAAAATTCAAGGTGCCAGGTTTCTTTGGCCGATCCTCGCCCGTTCATCTGTATTTTTTCGAGCAATGGCGCCAGGTAAGGGTTTTTCCGATCGAAACGGGGCAGGCGTTCCGCAGCCGGTGCATGCCCGTTGACCCTCGCAAGGGTGTTTTGCACCGTGTAGCCATTTTGGCTTTTTACCTGTTCCGGCAACGATGCAACGACGTTTTCCAGCCATTTTTCCACACTTTCATCAAAATCCACGTCGCAGTCGGCGCGGGCGGCGATACGGCGGGCGCCAAGGGCTTCCAGGCGTGCATCGAATTCCTTGCCGGTCTGGCAGAATTTGAGGTAACTTTTATCACCCAGTGCGCAAACGGAGAATTGCAATTGTTCCAGGCGTGGCGCCCGTGTTCCCATCAGCCATTTGTGGAATAATTCAGCGGAAACGGGCGGTTCACCCTCCCCCTGGGTGCTGACCACAAACAGCGCGATCTGTTCCTCTTTGAGCTGTTTGACCGGGTAATCATTGAGGTCGTATACCGCCACTTCCCAGCCTTTTTCGCGCAGTTGTGATGCTGCTTTTTGCGCCGCTTTTTTGCTGTTACCCGTCTGCGAACCGTACAAGATACTCAATCCGGGTTTTACCGTGCCGTTGGGCGCTGTGTCGGGAAGGACAGTCCGGACGCTCGCAGGCTGCCCGGATTGCGCCAGCGCATAGAGATAACCGCTCAACCACATCTGTTGCAGCGCAGAATGTCGGGAGGCCAGTTTTTCCAAAAGTTCCTCGTCAAAAACGGGAGCCGGCGGCGTGTGTATGTTCGACATAAATCAATGATTTAGAACAAATTGGGCAAAATTTAAAACACCTCGGTACTTGCCAGACGGCGTGCTTCGCGTTCGTGTGCAAGACGGCTGGATGCGGCTTCCCGAACACGATGCTGCACCACTTCCCCAAAAATGAGGACGGCCGGACTGCCGATTTTCGATTGGGCAGCCAGTCGGGCGATATCGGCGACGGTGCCAATGACCTCCTGTTGGGTTTCGAGCGAAGCGTTTTGAATGATTGCAGCCGGCAAGTCCGCTTTACCTGCCTCCCGAAATACTGCGGCGATTTCTTCGATTTTGGATAATCCCATCAATACCACAATGGTAGCGCCGGTTTGTGCAGCGATATGTATTTCCGGATTGAGTTCGCCGCTGTCGGTGGTAGCGGTAAGGGTCCAGAAACTCCGGCTGGCGCCACGAAGCGTGACGGAAATACCGGCCAATCCTGCGCCGGCAATGGCGCTTGACACACCCGGCACATAAGCCGTTTCGATGCCGTGTGTCTGCGCAAACTGAATTTCTTCCAAACCACGGCCAAAAACAAATGGATCGCCGCCTTTGAGCCGGACGACATGCCCGCAGCATTTGGCATAAGCCACGATGCGTTCATTGATTTCTTCCTGGGTGTAGGCCTTGGCTCCCCTGCGTTTGCCGACGTAAATTTTAGTGGCTACAGCCGGCGCAAAATCGAGCAGGGATTCATTCACCAGGGCATCGTACAACACCACATCGGCGCTGCGCAGGGCCTGGATGGCTTTCAGGGTAATCAGTTCCGGATCGCCGATGCCGGCGCCTACCACGGTCAGTCGCGGCTGAAACGGTTGGGGCAGGGGAGGGGAAACAATGCCGTCGAAGGTGTTGGCAGGGACCATGTCCCGGGAGTCGTGCAGGTATGACATAAGCAGTTAGATGGCAAACTCCGTGGGGAGTTCAGGTTTGGAAGGCAGGGCAAGCAGCATGCCTGCCGCAACGGTGTCAAAAGAGTTTTCATTGATTAAAATGAGGCCGCCGCTGGCCCGATTTTTTTGATAGGCATCAAATACGAGGGGTTTGGCGGTGCGCAGGCGAATGCGGGCAATGTCGTTGAGCGCCAGCGCTTCGGTGGCTTTTTGTTCGAAAGTGTGGATATCCACGCGGTAAACTATTTCCTTTACTATGGCTTTGACCGTAGCAGCATTATGACGAACCAGGTATCGGTCGCCCACTTTGAGCGCACGCTCGCTCATCCAGCACAAATCCAGTTCGACCTCTTGCGAAACTTCCGGCTGGGTGTCTTCCACCCGTACCAGTGCGTCGCCACGCGACAGATCAATGTCGTCTTCGAGGTGCAGTACAACGGGTTGCGGGGCAATCGCAGTTGCTACTTCCTGCTGGTGTACCTCGATGGCTTTCAACGTGGTTTCAATGCCGGCAGGCAATACGCGTACTCTGTCGCCCTTTTTAAGGTAACCACTGCGCAGGGCGCCTGCATAGCCGCGATAATCGTGCAGGGCTTCGGTGCGCGGACGAATCACGTATTGTACCTGAAAACGCGATTCATTTTCCGGCAGATCGTGACTGATTTCCACCGATTCGAGGTGTTCAAGCAGGGTGGGGCCGTTGTACCAGGGCATATTGCCGGATCTTTTGACCACATTATCGCCGACGTAAGCGCTGAGCGGGAAAAACTGGATCTCACGCATCCCCAGCTCGTTGGCAAGGCGTTGGTAATCAGCCGCTATTTGATAAAAAGTTTGTTCGTCGTAACCCACCAGATCCATTTTATTGATGGCCACGGCGATATGTGGAATTCCCATTAGCGATGCCACCAGGCTGTGCCGGTGGGTTTGTTCCACCACTCCCTGCCGCGCGTCAATGAGAATAATGGCCAGATCGGCATTGCTGGCGCCGGTTACCATGTTTCGGGTGTACTGAACGTGCCCGGGTGCATCGGCAATAATGAATTTGCGACGGGCGGTATTAAAATACTTGTATGCCACGTCAATTGTAATACCCTGTTCGCGTTCTGCGCGCAAGCCGTCGGTCAGGAGCGACAGGTCGAGTTCGCCCTCGGCTTTGTTGCGGCTCTGTCGTTCGAGCGTGTGAAGAATATCATGCGAAACGGCTTTGGAGTCGAACAACAATCGCCCGATGAGCGTGCTTTTGCCGTCGTCAACGGAGCCGGCGGTGATGAATCGAAGGAGTTGCATGTTTGTGTGATGAAGGAGGTTTATGGGGTTTAGTGGAGTTTATGAGGTTTAGGGAGGTTTATGGGGTTTAGTGGGTTATGTGAAGCGGTTTGGTTTTTGCTAATTGGGTTGTTATATTGGTAAGATCAATTTTAAAAAAAATCAAATCATGAAAACGAAAGTCTATTCATTTGAAAAATTGGAAGTTTGGCAACAGAGCCGGGAACTGATAAAAAGAATTTACCACTTTTCGAAATTTTTGCCTAAAGAAGAGCGATATGGGATTGTCGCACAAATTCGCCGGGCGTCTATTTCGGTTTCCTGTAATCTCGCAGAAGGCACTTCCCGCCTGAATCCCAAAGAACAAGCCCGTTTTTCCGAAATGGCTTATGGTAGTTTGATGGAAATTTACAGCCTGCTGGTTGTCTGTACAGACCTGGACGATATTCCATCTTCCCGATTCGAAAATTTGTTCGAAATGATACAAGGTATCTCGTTTAATATCAACGCTTTACGTTCATCCCAACTGAAAAGGACAACACCTGCTCCCCCGCCTAACCTCCCTAAATCCTACTAAACCTCCCTAAACTACTAAGCCCCATAAACCTCCCTAAGCCCCATAAACTTAAAAATACCCATTCTTCTTCCGGTCTTCCATCGCAGCCTCCGAGAGCCGGTCATCGAGGCGGGTGGCGCCGCGCTCTGAAATTTTGGTAGTGAGGATGTCCTGGATAATGTCGTCAATCGTGGTGGCATTGCTTTCCACAGCGGCGGTGCAGGTGGCATCGCCAACGGTGCGGAAACGCACGTCGCGCACCGTGGTGATGTCTTCCGGATCAAGACGGATATGTGGCGTTACGGCCAGCAATTGTCCGCCCGGCATGACGATACAGTCGCGGCGATGAGAGAAGTAGATATCCGGAAGGCTGATTTTTTCCCGGCGGATATAATTCCACACATCGAGTTCGGTCCAGTTGCTGATCGGAAAAACGCGCACATTTTCCCCTTTTCGGATGGCGCCATTGTAGGTGTCCCACAATTCCGGGCGCTGCCTTTTTGGATCCCAGGCGCCGAATTCATCGCGGATGCTGAAAATACGTTCCTTGGCACGGGCTTTTTCCTCATCCCGCCGGGCGCCGCCGATGCAGGCGTCGAATTCGAATTCTTCGATCACTTCCAGCAAAGTATGCGTTTGCAACGCGTTGCGACTCGGGAACTTGCCAGCCCCGTCCTGCAAACCTTGCCGCCGGATGGTGTCTTCCACTTTTCGCACGATCAATTTTTCGCCCAGATTTTCAGCCAGCCGATCGCGATATTCCAGAACCTCCGGGAAATTGTGCCCGGTATCTACATGCACCAGCGGGAAAGGGAATTTACCGGGGCGAAAGGCTTTTTCAGCCAGTTTTACCAATGTGATCGAATCCTTTCCGCCTGAAAACAACAAGGCGGGACGCTCAAACTGCCCGGCCACCTCTCTCAAAATATGAATGGCCTGGGCTTCTAAATGGTCGAGATAATTCATGAGATGTTACAATGATGGAAGGATATTAGGTGGTTCAATGGCGACTGATCGGTTCTTCCCTGGCGTGTACGTGGAGTCCACATTCTTTCTTCCCCGCATCTTCCCACCACCAGCGACCAGCCCGAAAGTCTTCGCCCGGCTGTACCGCGCGGGTACAAGGCGCACAGCCGATACTGACAAAACCCCGGTCGTGCAGCGGATTGTACGGGATGTTGTGTCGGGTTACAAAAGCGCGGAGTTGCGCTTGCGTCCAGTCGAACAAGGGGTGAAATTTGATTAATTGATGTGCTTCATCCCACTCCAGCGCTTGCATGTGTTGCCGGTTGGACGATTGTTCGGCGCGAATGCCGGTGATCCACAATGCCTGCCCCTGCAAGGCCCTTTGCAACGGTTCCACCTTGCGGATATGACAGCATTCCTTGCGCTGATCTACCGATTGGTAAAATGAATTCGGGCCATTTAGTGTCAGAAAATCCGCTAAAGCATCCGCTTGAGGCGCAAACACTTCGATCGGATGGCGATAACGTTCGAGGGTGCGCGACCAGGTGGTATAAGTTTCAGGGAAATTCCGGCCGGTATCGAGGGTGAACACCCGGATGGGAAGGTTATTTGAAAAAATCAGGTGCGAAATAGCCTGGTCTTCCAACCCGAAACTGGTACTGAACACGGCCTGTCCGGCAAAATGTTCGGCCAGCCAGGTCAATCGCCCCGCAGTGTCTTGCGCCGGAATCTGAAGCAAGGCTGCTGCTATTTCAGGTAACTGTTGTTTTGAATGATTCATGCGTAGCAGGATAAGGCGGGTGCGGGATTTATTTCGAAAAGCGCTGTGAAAAGGGGACTACCAACATGGAATACACCACACATCCCAGACAAAAACCAAATGCGCCTTCCAAAACCGCGCAAATCAGCAAAATGCCGCCGACTGTCCAGGCTGCAACCGGCCAGTTCAAAGCCAACAAGAGGGCGATCCCCAGGCTGAATGCCAGCCCTACTCCGGCGGCAAATTTTTTCGGGGCGGCATCGGTCGGTTTTTCCGGAATATTGAGTAGGCGTGTAATTCGGATCGCAGCAAAACGTAGCAAACTGAACCGCCCGCTGCTGAAAGCACGCAAGGCAAAATCAAGTGCCAGCAACAGGAACAGTGGCCAGGAGGCGCTGATTAATCCAGTCAGGGTGAGAAAAACAACCAAAACGGCCACCGTACGCGCAGCGTTTTCGTTGATGCGTTCGGCAGAAATGGGGCAGGCGAGCAGGGTAGTTTCAGACATGAGAAAAGAAGTTGGGATGAAAAACAAAAAGCCCTTCGGCGATGTACCGAAGGGCTTTTGCAAAGGCATTTTTATGTTTATGCGCTTCAGGCGCGTATCCAATCAGCCATTGCTGCCACCTCGGCAGGAGGAGCGGAACAACAACAGCAACAACAAGCGACGAAAGCAATGCGTGACATGGAATTTTTTGTTTGAATGTTTGAAGCGTCTAAAATGAATGTGAAAAAACAAAAGCCCTTCGGTAAGTGACCGAAGGGCTTTTGTTGCCGGGCATTTTGTCGAGCATTTAAAATCAGGATTCACTCGCCCAAACTGCATGACAGGCCGCTTCGGAAGACCGGAGCCGGACAGCAACAACAACAATTGGGAGCAAGTGTGAACCTTGATTTCATGCTGCAAACTTAGGGGCGTTTATTTCAGATGTGCAAGTCCTCCCTGAAAAAAACTGAACAGGAAAGTCATTTTTTCTGAACAGAAGGTTGAAGATGTGTTTGGTTTTCAAAATTATGAAGCGTAAAATGCTAAAAACAAGGTGGAGCAGAGCAGCAATTTTCCGAATAGAGAAATATTATGCCGAAGGCCAAATTTTTGTCCAGCCTGAAATTTTTTTTCCTTTACCCGCATAATTTTTTCGCTTCACGGTTCTCAAAGCCCGATACCGAGTTGGAGCATAGGCATAATCACAAAGCCGGCGTCTTCATCGGTATAACCGTTTACCTCGCTGGGTTTGGAAAATTCCATCCCGAAGGGCGCCGAAAATTCCAGGCTGGCATGTTTGCCCAGTCGCCACTGCATGCCCCAGCGAAACATGAACTTGGTCGTATTTACGTTGTAACGCTTGAACATTGGTCTGGGCGGGAATGATACATCTTCGTTGTACTGAAACCAACGTTGCCCCGCCATGATTTGCATACCGGTGTAAAAACCGCTTTTCCTGCCCGACAAACGACCGTGTAAAAAATATTCGGCAGACAGCCCGTATTCCCTGCCACCCAGATATTGCTGGTAGGCATAGGGATCAAAATAGTACGCTGAATGGCTGTTTTTGTGAAAAAAATGCCCTTGAATCCCCAGGTTCCAATATTCGCCGATCGGCCGTTCAATGGATAAACTGGTCATCTTATAACCTTCATCAAACAGTTGAAAACCAATGCCAGTCTGGACAATCAGATGAGGGAGCGGCAATTCCGGCTTTTCCCCGGTATTTTGTGCCCATCCGGTATAAACAAAGGCCGGCAATATCAGGGCGCATAGTGCCAAGCGAAGGAGTTGTAGGTTAGTGTGTCGCTGCATGATATAGAATTTGCGGCGCTGCCGCTGGTGCTATGACACAAAGATGGGGCTTCAGGGTTGGTTTTGCAGCGAAAATTTCCGTCGGAACAATTTTTTTCTTTCAACGAATGTTCGCACATTTGCCAAATGCCCGAATGAGAGAGTACCTCGTTGATACTACATTACTATGGATTTTGAAATCAACCCGCTGACATTGCCTAGCGACGCGCCGGAACACAAAAACTGGAAATTCAAGGAATTGAAAATCTATTCGTCCACCGAATGGCTGGCCGATAACAAGAAAAAATATCGCCAGGTATTCGACCGCCTGGAAACGTCCTATATCTACGCCGAACTCTCTTTCTACAACAAACAATTCGACCTCGACGACTGGGAAGTGAATGTCGAACTGCGTTGTTACACCCTGAAAAAACAGCGAAAAGAAGTTTGTATCCTGCCTTTTCAGCGAAAAGTGAGCAAATTCGATCCCATCGGTTACATTCGCGAAGGTTGGGGCAACAAACAAGAGGGCGTTTTCTGGAAAAAAGGCGCCTATGTCTGGGAAGCCTGGATTGAAGGGGAAAAAGTAGGTTCCAAAAACTTTTATGTTGAAGACGCCGGCCGGCCCATCCGTCCGGGCGATAATCCGTACTGCCGCATTGTTTCACTCAAAATGTATGAGGGGCCCTATGACGATACCCCCGAATTTGAACGCAGTTATCTCAAACAATTCAATGGCGAAGAAACCCGCTACGTGTACGCTGAATTGTTGCTGAAAAATTTACTGGTCAGCAAAGCCTGGCAATGCGAAATTTTTATCAAATTTTACAACAATGCCCGCGAACTGAAAGGGCAGGTAGTGCGCCTGCACGGCGTGCAAAAAGCCGATGAAGGCGTAAAAATAACCGCCGGATGGGGCTCCAATGTCAAAGGCTCCTGGCGCCGCGACCGCTACACTGCCGAAGTAATTTTCATGGATCAAACCCTCGCCGTCATGCCTTTTGATGTGGGCGACGACTGGGATTATGGCACACACCCGGTGTACCTGCCCGAAAAAGGTCAGCAGGTATTCCTCGAGCCCGAACCCGAAGACACCGAATCATTCGAAGAAGTTTTAACCAAACTCGACGCATTGATCGGCCTGACAGAGGTCAAGGTAAAAGTGCGTGAACACGCCCAATACATTCAATTCCTTCAACTAAGAAAAGAAAAAGGTTTTGCCGAAAAAGACGGTATCAACGTTCATTCCGTGTTTATCGGCAATCCGGGCACCGGTAAAACTACCGTGGCCAAAATGATGGGCCGTCTGTACAAAAAAATGGGACTGCTCAGCAAAGGCCATGTTCACGAAGTGGATCGTTCCGATCTGGTGGGCGAATACATTGGCCAAACGGCCCCCAAAGTGAAAGATGCCATCGAAATGGCCCGCGGCGGAGTGTTGTTTATTGACGAAGCCTATGCCCTGGCCCGCAGTCCGGAAGACAGCAAAGACTTTGGCCGCGAAGCCGTCGAGATTCTCGTGCGCGAACTTTCCAACGGCCCCGGCGATCTGGCGATTATCGTGGCGGGTTACCCCAAGGAAATGAAAACCTTCCTCGACTCCAATCCGGGATTGCGCAGCCGATTCAAATTGACGTTTGAATTCGCCGATTATCTCCCGCAGGAGCTCTCCCTGATCGCCGATTATGCCGCCCGTGAAAAGGAAGTTACCCTGGCCAAGGAAGCCAAGGAAATGGTGGACGAACTCATCACCGAAGCCTTCCGCTCGCGCGATCGAGCCTTTGGCAACGCTCGTTTTGTACATGATTTGATTGATAAAGCCAAAATACAACTCGGCCTTCGCATCATGGCCAACCCGAATGTGCGCAGCCTGGCTCCGGAAGCATTGACCATCGTGCTGCGGGAAGACGTGGAAAAAGTACAGGTGGCCCGCAAACGCGCGCTGCCCAATATCCCGGTGGATGAGAAACTGCTCAGCGCCGCATTGCACGAACTCGACAGCCTGATCGGGATGCAAAATATCAAACGCGATATCCGCGAGTTGGTGGAACTGGTGCGTTTTTACCGCGAAAGCGGTCGCGACGTGTTGGGGCGTTTTTTCCTGCACACCGTTTTTGTGGGCAATCCGGGTACGGGCAAAACCACCGTGGCACGTATTCTGACCAAAATTTACAAGGCGCTCGGCGTGCTTGAACGTGGCCACACCGTGGAAACCGACCGCCAGGGTTTGGTGGCAGGCTTTGTCGGACAAACCGCCATCAAAACCGCCGAACGCGTGGAAGAAGCCATTGGCGGCGTCCTGTTTATTGATGAAGCCTATGCGCTCAGCGCCGCCTCCTCGCGTGGTACCCAGGGCGATTTTGGCGATGAAGCCATCCAGACCCTGCTCAAACGCATGGAAGACCGCCGGGGTGAATTCTTTGTCTTTGTAGCCGGTTATCCGGAAAACATGGATGGCTTCCTGAAGGCCAATCCGGGTCTCGCCAGCCGCTTCGACAAGGTGCTGCGTTTTGAGGATTACTCCCCGGAAGAACTGCTGGAAATCGCGCTGTTTATGTTCCGCCAGGAAAAATACCAGGTGGAAGAAGAAGCGCGCGAACACCTGGGCAAGTACATGGCCTTCCTGCACCAGTTCCGCGACAAGTACTTTGGCAATGCGCGGACGGTGCGACAGGTGGTGATGGAAGCCATCAAAAACCAAAACCTGCGCGTTTCTGCCGCTCGTGTAACAGAAGAACCCGAACTGCACACCCTTCGTCTCGACGATGTGGCCACGTTCACTTTCGACAAAGACAAACTCAACCTCTTTGTGCGCCGAGGGATTGGATTCGGGCGATAAACCCATCCTGCCTTCCATTTCTATTTGTTAAAATTTTTAACAAGGCAAATACATTTTCACGTGCTTCCGTTTCGGTGTCGATGGAAAGGAAAACCATTTTCCATTCCATCTTCCCGCCGATTACATCACTGCGCAGTGACCTGAAAAACCAGGTTTTCTTTCATTTTTCATTTCCTAAATTTTACCTGACATGACTAAAATGTTGTCAATTCGGGCAGTCCGGCTATTGGGTTGCCTTGGCGGAGCCTTGTTGTTTGGGCTGCCTGCCACCTGCGCGCAGGATCCGGTACCGATAGAAATGTCGTCTTCGATTCCGCTGGATGACATCACGGAGCGGGAAGTCGTTTCCGAACGCCCCCTGCTTGCCTACCAACCCATTCGTGAAGCGGATATTTTGTGGGAAAAACGCATCTGGCGCGTGATTGACGTGCGCGAAAAGATGAACCACCCTTTTGCTGCACCTGAATCGCCTTTGTTTAAAGTACTTGCCGAAGCGGCGTTGAACGGCGAAATGCCGGTGTACAGCACGCAGGATGACAGGTTCAGCAAACAACTTTCACCGGAGGAAGTGCGCGGCCTGTTGTTCAAACGCGACACCTTGCTGGTGTTCGATGATTTCGATGCGATGGAGGAAAAAGTCCGGGTGGTGGAGAATGAAACCAACTGGGAAGACGTAAAACGTTTCCGGATCAAGGAAGCCTGGTTTTTTGATGTAAAAACCAGCACCCTTCGCCACCGGATTCTCGGTATCGCACCGATGATTGATGTGCGCGATGAGGAAGGCAATTTCCGCTACGAAATGCCGCTTTTTTGGGTGCACTATCCCTCTTCCCGGGAAATATTGTCCCGACACAAAGCCATTACCCATGGTGAAAACTGGTCGGCGACGACCAGCTGGGAGGATGTGTTTGAAAAACGCTACTTCGCTTCGTTTATCACCAAGGAAAACAA
>JANRLZ010000188.1:0-2858 GCA_033762055.1 Saprospiraceae bacterium | reverse complement strand
GTAATGCGGGTACATTATAACCGACAAACAACGAAAACAGACACTAAAAGCAGCCGCCAATTTTTTAGATACTAAGTTGGTTCGCCACTAGGGTGCTTCGCAACGCGGATTTTCTACCAGAAACTTCATTTAAGGGGCGGCATCGGCAAATCAGGCGATCAGGTATTTGATATGCTCTCGTATTAATCAGCAAAAAAACACCGTCCACCCGAGTGCTTCGGATGGACGGTGCAACAATATTTCTGAGCAATAATATTTCTAGGCACGCGGCTCCTTGCCCAGCACTTTTTTCGGCTTGCCCATACCGGCTTCACGCCAGATGGCTTTTTTCGACTTCTTGGCCGGCTTGGTTTTTTCCGCCATGGTAACGGCATTGGTCGCGCTCACTATGCCTCCGCTGACACAGAGTTCGGTGAACTTGACTTTTTCCGTTGTACCGGGCTTGATGACTTCACCGTCCTGCTTCAGGACCGATTGTTCCATGATGTGTTTTACTTGTACAGCCGAAAGTTCGGGGTAGTACGAGCGAATCATGGCAGCGACGCCTGCTGCTGCCGGGCTGGCCATTGATGTGCCGCTGGCCGGGCCATATTTACCGTCGGGGATGGTAGACTGGAGCTGAACGCCGGGCGAGAAAAGGTCTACGTTCTTTTTACCGTAGTTGGAGAAACCGGCAATGCGTTTTTCGCCGGTCTTCCAGTTGAGTGCGCCGATTTCCATCCAGGTAGAAATGCGTTTTTCCTTGCCAAACAAGCCTTTTTTGATCGGCTTTTGCAGTTCGTCATTGGGATAATTGCCTTCAGTATCATTGTTGGCGTGGCTATTGCCGGCGGCATGTACGAGCAGCACATCGTGTTCGGCGGCGTAGCGCATCGCCTGATCCACATACCATTTTTGCGGGCTGTATCCCTTGCCGAACGACATATTGATGACGCTGGCGCCATTATCTACAGCATAATAAATGGCATTGGCTACGTCTTTGTCGCGCTCGTCGCCATCAGGCACACAGCGAACCGTCATGATGCGTACGTTGTCGGCGACTCCTTTGATACCAACATTGTTGTTGCGATTTGCAGCGATGATACCTGCTACGTGTGTGCCGTGGAACGCGTCAGGGCCTTCGTATTCGTTGGTACCGTAGAAACGGTTGGTGAGATCGTTCGGGTCATCGCCCACCATCGTGCGGGGATTGTAATCCGGGTTGAGCTGGTATTCTACCTGGTTGTAGAAGAAGGCGGCTGCTTCTTTTTTTGCATCTTCCAGGTCCTGGCGGGAAGTAAGGCCCTGGGCCATGACCATTTTCATCAGTTCAACCGATTTTTTAAGTTCGTCGTTGCCTTCAACATTGAGCGCAGATACATTGTCAACGGTAAGTTCTTTGCCTTTAAGGGCTTTTTCCACCATATCCAGTGCATCTTCAATGGGCTTGAGTTGTTTGGTGGCATTTTCCATACCCGCCACGGCTTCGGCGCGTTGGGTTTCAAATTCTTCCTTGATCTTTTCCCAGTATTTGTACTCTGCCACAGCGTCGCCGTGCAGGTTTTTCGGATCGGTGCCGTCAAAACGTTTTTTCAGACGGGCATACTCGCGGGTCAGTTCGAGGGTTTCGTGATTGACGTTGCCACCCGGACCGGCAAGGAAGTTCCAGCCGTGAATATCGTCTATGTAGCCGTTGTTATCGTCGTCTTTTCCGTTGCCCGGGATTTCGCCCGGATTGACCCACATCACGTCTTTCAGGTCTTCGTGATCCACTTCAACGCCGGAATCAAGCACGGCGACAATCACGGGCTGACCTTTTTTGCCTTTGTTTTTCAGCATTTTGAGGGCTTCATCGCCACCGGTGCCGTTCACTTTATCCACCGTAGGGTCGAGGTTGAACCAGTTTTCAGGCGCTTTGTTCTGCGCCGAAACAAGCAAACCGGGAAGGCAGGCTAATACGACGAGAAGACTTTTTTTAACATTCATGTCGGAAAAAAATTTTTATGGTAATTCTTTTATGAAAACAAATCGGCTACCCTTGTAGCGGGCAGCCGCTCTTGTAACGGCAAAATTAGTGTCTTGTGCACCAAAACCAGGAAGTTTAGACAAATGCACGGCGAAAACGACTGTTTGCCGCATGTTGAAGGATTTGTGTCGCTATTCCGTCAACACGATTGCTTTGGCACCGGGTTTGTCGGAAAAACATCAATTTTCATCCCTCTACCCATTTTTTCATCATCATGAAATACAACTTTCTCTCTTTGTTCTTCGCGATAACGATCATTCCCCCTGCCTTCGCGCAAGGGTTTAGATTTGAAATTGACTCGGCGCAGGCTGCGCCGGGACAAGTGGTTTGCCTGCCGGTTTATGTTCAGGGCTTCAACGATATACTCAGCTACCAGTTTTCCATGAGTTGGAACCCGCAGGTATTGACTTTTGATCATTCACAAAATTTCAACCTCCCTGGACTTGACGCTGCTGATTTCAACGAATATCCATCCAATATTCTGCTCACGGCATGGGACTCTCAAAGCGGCGAGGGCATTACCCGAGCCAATGGACTGACGTTGTTTGAATTATGTTTTAATGTGACAGGCAATGTCGGGAGCAACACCGAGATCTCGATCGGCAGCGTATTTCCTCCCAGCGTAGGTCCGGCCGAAGCCTACAACACTTCCATGGTCAATGTTTGGCAGCCCGATGCCAACATTTTTGGCTTTGTTGAAGTAACTGAGGCCTCCTCGGTTTCGGAAGCCGAAGCCAAACGCCCCTCCTTTTTTCTGACCCCCAACCCAACCAGCGATGAAGCCAAAATAAAAGCGCGTTTTCCTTCACCCATGCCGGTCACCGTCGTTGTTGCCGACGCCCTGGGCCGTGTG
>JANRLZ010000187.1:0-1525 GCA_033762055.1 Saprospiraceae bacterium | reverse complement strand
TACGGGTGGAGGATCTAAAAATGCATGGCGCATTCGATTTTGACGATTCGAGAGCGGTGGCCCCGCTGTTGCAATTGATGCAATGGAGCCACCGCATTTTCAAAACGACGCACACGCATGCGTATCCCAATGGTTTGATTGCCCTCAAGGGTGGAAACTTGCGGGAAGAGATCAACGCGTTGCCAGGCAGGGGTAGCGATTACACTGAAGTTTTTCCGGTTTCCAGGTTTTTTGAAGAGCCCTTTTTTGAAGAAAAAAGCGTGGTTTACGTGCAAGGTTGAGAAGGGTATGCCGCCAGTTGAATTGCCCGAAACCATCGCGGTGCATTGGCCAGTATTCATGAACGTCTTTCAGTTGTCGTACTTATGCAGATCATAGCGTTCGATCATGCCTATCAGTTTTTCAGCGTAAGTCCGGTTGGTCGCATAGCCCAGGCGTTTGAGGCCATAGGACCATTTGGTGTAATCCCGCCCGTATTTTTTCAAGCTGGCATAGCGCCCGGTGGATAGCATGATGCTGTGTGCCCGCCAGCTCTCCCAGGGAGAGGCATATATGCGGAAAAAATCTTTGTGACTGTCGTCGGTGAAGTTGGAGCAATGTCCCTTTTTGCAATTTCTGGCGAAGCATTTCATCCCGAAATGATTGTTGTTGCGCACGGCCAGGCGGCTGGTACCTGCCCGGCTTTCTACCAATCCCTGCGCCAGACTGATACTTGCAGGTATGCCGTATTTCTGCATTTCGGTGATGGCGATATCCTTGTATTTTCGAATGTATTCCCGCGCCTGCGTATCGAATACACCTTCCGGGCCCACCGGAGAAGCGTCGTCTTTGACCGGCTTTTTCCGGGGCTTGTTTTCCGGCACTTTATCCTCACCCGGTCCCACATCCAGTGTGGTTTCGTCGGGATAACTGACGAAGTCGGTTTTCACCTGTCGCGTAACGAGACCTGATACCGGACTGTCGGCATCGAACAGCAAATAACCTGCAAGGGCGAGCAGGAGCAGTTTGAACGCCGCCCGTTTTTGAAAAGCGCCCAGGGTAAGCTGATTGAATCGGTATCGCAGGGCAATCCAGTTGCGTCGCAATCGGAATACGGTACGCCCGAAGATCTGGCCGATTGGCTCCGCTCCTTGCTGGTATCCTGTAAAATGACCGGGCGCCGAACTGCGGCGCCGGTTGCTGCTGTTGCCTGTTCCCGGCCGATTGTCTTTGCGCGAACGAGAAAATTCGTCGTCGTCAAACCATTTTGTTTTTCCCATGACAAGGCGATTGATTGGCTGGATAAATAAACAAGCGGGTCAAACCCTGTGCAAATGTAAAACAAAATGTTTCTAACAGGCAAGCTCTTTTTAAAAACAAAAAGTTTGTTTTCGGGTGTTTTGATCCGATTTGACATTTTCAGGCATCCCAAGCCAACGATATCGCGCCATCTTCAAAAAAATACGCTCAACATTTGACAATAACCCTGGCAGCGTATGCGCGCTCCTTTGCGTTAGAGGAAGGACGGCGTTTAACCCGCGCAGCC
>JANRLZ010000186.1:0-3581 GCA_033762055.1 Saprospiraceae bacterium | reverse complement strand
GCATTTGTTTGACCGGCTTACCTATCGAATTGAAGATTACAAACTGTGTGCCTGCCCCTGGTTGAAACTGTACATCCAACCAGCCTTGACTTGGATTGGGCATTACAGTCAATACTTCTTTTGTTTCGTTTTTTTCAATTGGGTGAGAATATACCCGTTCTTGCGCTGCCTCAAATTCAATAAATTGCGCTTGATCGCATGCCGCGAGGAAGGGTACCAGGTCACTTGCCGTATTTCCGATTGTTCCGGCGCCCTGTTGCGCCATTGCCAATGCCTGCTGATACAAAGCCTGCGTCATCGGCTGGTTCATCTGATGGCGAATCAGCAATTCGTTGCATAACTTTACCGCGAATTCGTAAGGTTGGGCGGCTGAAATGCCGGCATTATAGTTTAAGGCGGCTTGCAAATCTGTCGTCAATTGTTGCATACGATTGGTTTCAAGCGCCTTTTCATTGGCATAATTGAGTGCAAATTGCTGTAACAAAACGGTTCTTTGTGCCAGCCATGCTTCGGTTATATAGTGAAATAATACGACATGCCAGGCATGTTCATGCAGGCAATTTTTACAGTAAGGATATAGTAGGAAAGGATTAGCGTGCGCCTTTTTTGCAAAAGGTGACAAGTCTTAAAAGAGGCAGGATTACTCGATTATGATACGGAATAAATGATGCTCCTTGACGAGATAGGTGATGCAAGTTATCATTTTCTTTTGGGAATTTCCAAACAAACCCCAAAATTTAACATCTCCATGAAGCCCTTCACGGGCTTATTAGGACTCAAACGTGCCAATCTGGCATTTTTTACCCTGAATTTGCCACGTTTACACGCCAACCTGGCACGCGCGCGTCCGAATTTGCCACCTTCACACGGCAATGTGGCACGCGCGCGTCCGAAATCGGTGCATACGCATGCCACATTGGCACTTCAACGCAGCAAATTAGCGCCAGAAGGAAGTCTGCGGGTACTTGTCGGCGGCATTCTGTTGTTTTTTGGTCGGAAAGCGGGTGATAAAAAAACCCGGGTGACGCGCTCATCGTCACATTGCGGCGGCGCTTAGGAGCGGGTGAATAATAACTTATCAATTTGATGTGCTTCCTTTTCAGCCTGATGCGTGATCTTTTTGGTTAAATAGCCCCACAAAAAGATCTCGCATCAGCTTGAAAACCAAACTACCTGAAATTCACAAGTTATTATTCACCCGCTCCTTACAACTTCCCCTTCAAAAACATCCCGGTATAACTGCCGGCGGTGGTCGCCAACCCTTCCGGGGCGCCTTCAAACACCAGATGCCCCCCTTCCTTGCCGCCTTCGGGGCCGAGGTCTATGACCCAGTCGGCACTTTTGATGACTTCCATGTTGTGCTCGACAACAAGCACGGAATGCCCTTTTTCCACCAGGGCGTGAATGGCCTTTAGCAGTTTTTGGATGTCGTGAAAATGAAGACCGGTCGTGGGTTCGTCGAAGATAAAAAAGATGTGTCCGCCCGAATTTTCACGGATCAGGAAAGACGCCAGTTTGACCCGTTGCGCCTCGCCGCCGGAGAGGGTGGACGAACTTTGGCCCAGATGCACATAACCCAGTCCTACATCGTAAAGCGGCTGGATGCGTTCGACAATGTCTTTTTGTCCCTTGAAAAACTCCAGCGCTTCTTCGACGCTGAGATTCAGCACATCGTAAATGCTTTTTCCCTTGTACTGTACGTCGAGCACTTCCTGGCGGAAACGACGCCCCTTGCATTCCTCGCATTCGAGGTGAACATCGGCCAGGAACTGCATTTCCACCACTTGTTCGCCTTCGCCTTTACAGGTTTCGCAGCGCCCGCCTTCCACGTTGAAACTGAAATGTTTGGGTTGAAAACCGCGTATTTTCGACAATTGCTGACCGGCGAACAATTCGCGGATGTAATCGTAGGCTTTTACGTAGGTAATCGGGTTGGAGCGGCTGCTTTTCCCGATCGGGCTTTGGTTGATAAATTCCACCCGCGTCACTTTTTTCACGTTACCGTCGAGACTGTCGAACAAGCCGGGTTGTTTGCCACTGTTTTCCGGCAGGTGAAGCGACAAGGCCGGGAAAAAGATGTCGCGCACGAGGGTAGTTTTGCCGCTGCCGCTCACGCCGCTCACCACGGTAAGGCAATGCAGCGGGATACGCACTTCCACATTTTTCAGGTTGTGCTGCCGGGCGCCTTTCAGGGTCAGGAAATCTTTGGCCGGTCGGCGAACGGCGGGCGTAAGGATGCCCATTTTACCCGTCATGTATTGGGTGGTCAGGCTTTCCGGCGCGGCTTTTTCGATGGCTGCATAGGGGCCGGCATACACCACATTGCCGCCATGCACACCGGCTTCAGGCCCCATGTCCACCAGATAATCGGCGTTTTCAATCACCGCTTCCTCGTGTCGACCACCACCACGGTATTTCCCAGGTCACGAAGTTCTTTCAAAACCTTCACTAATCTGCCGGTATCACGCGGGTGCAGTCCCACCGAAGGTTCATCGAGGAGGTACATGGAGGCGGTGAGGTTGGAGCCGAGGGTGCGCGTCAGGTGAATGCGTTGCGTTTCGCCGCCCGAAAGCGTGGAAGAAATACGATCGAGGGTGAGGTAACCCAGACCGAGTTCGACCATAAAACGCAGGCGGTTATTGATTTCGATCAGCAGCCGTTTGGCTACCTGTCGGTCGTATTCGCTGATGTGCGTATCGAGTTGCTGAAAAAAAGCCAGCACTTCATCGAGCGGAATACCGGTGAGATCGGCAAGGTTTTTTCCACCGATTTTTACGCACAGCGCTTCGGGACGCAATCGGCCGCCGTCGCAGGTATTGCAGGTTGTTTTGCCGCGGTAACGGGCCAGTGTGACACGGTTCTGTATTTTGTAGGTTTGGCTTTCTAATTGTTTGAAAAAGGCATTAACACCTTCAAAATACGCGTTGCCGGTCCATAGCAATTTTTGTTCTTCTTTGGAAAGCGCTTCGTAGGGCGTATGCACCGGAAAATCAAAATGGTGGGCCGCCTGCAAAAAAGCGGTCAACCATTCGCCGTGTTTTTCCCCTTTCCAGACCGCAATGGCGCCGTCGTACACCGATTTCGTTTTGTCGGGCACCACTTTGTCGCGGTCAATTCCCAGCACGCGTCCGTATCCTTCGCAGGTGGGACAGGCGCCATACGGATTGTTGTAGTTAAAAAGTTGGGGGGTGGGTTCGGGAAAGGAGATGCCGTCGAGTTCGAAGCGGTTGTTAAATCCCGTCTTTTTTAATTCCGCATCGGCGTAATACGCCACGATGCATTCGCCTTCGCTTTCGTAAAATGCAGTGTTGACCGAATCCGCCAGCCGCATCCAGTCGGACTCCGACTTGTCTGCCGACTGCACAAAACGATCAATGAGAATATGCAGGCCTTCCTCGTTAAAAAGGTAAGCGGGGCGTTGCAAATCAAAGCGTTGCGAGGCGCCGTCGAGGATTTCCTGAATATCGAGCGTTTCCTCTCTCAACTGAACGCGGGTATAGCCTTTTTGCAATAAAAGGTTCAACTCCTGCGCCAGGGTTCGCTCCTGGTATTTTTTGGGGAAGGGCATCAATATCAGGCCG
>JANRLZ010000185.1:0-20655 GCA_033762055.1 Saprospiraceae bacterium | reverse complement strand
TGGCTGAAAGTGTATGAAATTCCGGAAGGCGCCAAAGCCACTGCCGGTCGAGTTATCCAGAACCTGCTCAATATCCCGAAAGAAGACAAGGTGCGCGCCTATATTATTGTGCGCAAACTTGACGACGAGGAATTTATTAATAACCATTACATCACCTTCTGTACCCGTCGGGGGCAAATCAAAAAAACCCTGCTGGAAGCGTACTCCCGCCCGCGACAGGGCGGTATCAACGCCATCGAGATCAACGAAGGCGATGCCCTGATCGAAGCAAAACTGACCAACGGCAAAAACGAGGTCATACTGGCTGTGCAAAGCGGCAAAGCCATTCGTTTCAACGAACAGGATGTGCGCCCCATGGGCCGGACGGCTGCCGGTGTACGTGGCATCCAGGTAGACGACGAGGGCGGCGATGCCGTGGTGGGCATGGTCTGCGTAGACCCCAACGACCCGAATGCAAGTATTCTGGTGGTCTCTGAAAATGGCATGGGCAAACGCTCGGCATTGGAAGACTACCGGGTGCAGGGCCGGGGCGGGAAAGGCGTTAAAACCTTGAATATTACCGAAAAAACCGGCCATTTGGTGGCTATAAAATCAGTGACCGACAACGACGATCTGATGATTACCACCACCAGCGGCGTTACCATTCGTACCGCTGCCGCCGAGTTGCGGGTGATGGGGCGCGCCACGCAAGGCGTAAAACTCATTCGCCTCGATGGTGACGATCATATCGCCGATGTAACGGTGGTGGCAGTTGCTGAAGAAGAGCCGAAATTTGAGGCAGCAGAAGGCGCAGAAGAAACAGCTGCCGAATAAGCAGACATTCATTTACTCATTTTTGTCGAGTAAAAACATTGATTTTCAACCCTTTAATTGAGCAGCAGATGCATTCTGCTATCTTTAACAAGGTATTGTAAACCCGTTTTCGCTTAATTCGTCTTTACACAAGAGGCTGTTGTAACGGCCCCATAGCAAACGAGTTTTCAAACTTTCAAAATTTGTCGAAGACAATGAAAAAAGTCCTTTTCGCCCTTGCGGGCATTCTCTTCAGCATCGCCGCGCTCCAGGCACAGGAAGACGGCGCCAAACTTTCCAAATCGGCAGGCAAAGCCCTTGCCGCTTACAACCAGGATCCGGCCGGCAACAAGTCGAAATTAGATGAGGCCATGACGAAAATCGAGCAGTCCCTGCAAACCCCAGAAGGCCAGGCGCTGACTTCCGCCTGGCTGATCAAGGGTGAAGCTTACAGCTCGCGCCTGCAAAACGAACTGGCCATGCAGCAAATCAACCCGAATGCCAAATTAACGGGTGATAATGATGCATTGATGGCTTTTAATGCTTATAAAACGGCCTATGATAAACCCGAAGCCAAAAAATATGAAAAGGAAGAAGCCATCACCGGCATCACCCAGATGCAGCCGCAACTGATCAATATCGGGGTTGCCAAATACAACGCCAAGGAATATGAAAAGGCATTTCTTTCCTTCAAGGCATCGCTCGAAGCACATGATGTGTTAAAGGCAAACAAGAAAAAAAGCGTACTCGACGAACAAAAGGAGTACGACGAACAAGTCTTTTTTACCGGTCTTTTTGCCGTGCTGGCCAAACGTTGTCCCGATGCCGTGCAATATTATGACATGTTGTACAAAAAAGGAACCGACAACGTGGCCGTGTACGAAGGCATTTATAACTGCAAATTGGAAATGAACGACGAGGCCGGCGCCATTAAAATTATGGAAGAAGGCCGCAAAAAATTCCCGGAAGAGTCTTCTCTCCTCTTTGCCGAAATCAACTACTACCTCGGTAAAGGTCGCCTGAGCGAACTCACCGGCCGCCTCGAACAGGCCATCAAAAAAGAGCCGGACAATATCAGCCTGTATCGTACGCTCGGCGACGTGTACAACAACCTGTTCTCCGCACTGCTCGACGATTCCACGCAAACCAAAGCGCAAAAAGAGCCGAAATTAAAAGAATACGGCGCCAAAGCGAAGGAAAATTTTATGACCGCCGTACAAAAAGAACCAAATAATGTGGATGCCAATTACTCGCTCGGCGCGCTGCTTTACAACCAAACCAACCTGATCGCTCAGGAAATGAACGCGACGGATTTTAATACTGCTGCCGGTCAAAAACGCTACGCCGAACTAAAAAAAGAACTGGTAGCCGGCGTGGATGAGGCTCTCAAATATTTCCAGAAAGCTGAAAGCCTCGACCCGAACGACCAAAGTACCCTCGGCGCACTGGTGCAGGCATACAGCCGCAAGGAAGACGACGAATTGTATATGGTCTTCCACAAACGCCTTAAAGTGGTAAAAGAAGGCGGCAAAAACGAGTCGTCTTATTTCAAGAATTAGTGCTGGACGGAAGACGGTAAACGGTGGACGGCCTACGGCCATAATTACTTGATAAAAGGAGTTAATAGTCTACTCGCAAAATCAAGTAATATGGCCGTCCACCGTCCACCGTCCACCGTAGGCCGTCCACCGTCCACCGTCCACCGTCCACCGTAGGCCGTCCACCGTCCACCGTCCACCGTAGGCCGTTTTTTCGACATCATCGGCATAAATGCCGCTGCTCCCGACAGACTGAAGTCCGTGCTACCGACCGCCGTCCCCTACATAATTATGAGGCGTGAGGCGTTTGAGTTCCTCTTTTACCTCGTCGCTAACATAGAGTCCGTCAATAAATTCGTGCAGGTGTTCGCGGGTCACTAAGTTGCGACCCCGGGTGAGGGCTTTGAGGGCTTCATAAGGTTGCGGATACCCTTCGCGGCGCAGAATAACCTGAATTCCTTCCGCGATTACCATCCAGTTGTCTTCAAGATCGTCGTAGAGTTGACCTTCATTGAGCATTAGTTTGCCCAATCCTTTGCGGATGGATTGCAGTGCTATCAAGGTATGGCCCATCGGCACCCCGATATTACGCAGCACCGTGGAGTCGGTCAGGTCGCGCTGCAGGCGACTGACGGGCAGTTTTTCGGCCAGGTGTTGCCAAAGCGCATTGGCCAGCCCGAGATTGCCTTCTGCGTTTTCAAAATCAATCGGATTTACCTTGTGTGGCATGGCCGAGGAACCAACCTCGCCGGCCACTGTTTTTTGCCGGAAATATTCCATCGAAACATACGTCCATACGTCGCGGCAAAAGTCGAGCAGGATGGTATTGATCCGTCCGATGGCCTGGCATTGGGCGGCAAAACAATCGTAGTGTTCAATTTGGGTGGTGGGCGCCGAGCGCTCGAGTCCCAGAAACTCCCGTACAAAATCATTACCGAAACGCTGCCAGTCGTAGTCCGGGTAAGCGGCGTAATGCGCATTGAAATTACCCGTTGCGCCGCCGAATTTGGCGCGATGTGGAATGGCTTTCAGCAGCTCGAGTTGGGCGTCAAGGCGCGCTACAAAGACCTGGATTTCCTTGCCCAGCAGGGTGGGGGAGGCGGGTTGTCCGTGTGTGCGCGCCAGCATGGGCACGCGCGCCCAGTCCTGGGCCATTTGCTCCATGGTATCGCGCAATTGCTGCAGAGCGGGATAATACACGGTTTCCAGTGCGGTTTTAAACAGCAAAGGCGTAGCGGTGTTGTTGACATCCTGCGAGGTCAGCCCGAAGTGAACGAACTCTCGTAATTCGCCCAGGCCCAGTTCGTCGAATCGTTTTTTTAGAAAATATTCCACAGCTTTCACGTCGTGGTTGGTCGTGCGTTCGATGTCCTTGATTTCCTCGGCATCGGCCAGACTGAATCGTTCGAAGACCGCGTTGAGTTCGTCAATTTTATCCTCTTCAAAGGCGGTGAGTTGCGGCAAACCGTACTGACACAGCGCAATAAAGTATTGAATTTCAACAAAAACGCGGTACCGGATGAGGGCGTATTCGCTGAAATAATCGGAGAGCGCCGCAGTTTTATCGGCGTAACGCCCGTCAATGGGCGATATGGCAAGGAGAGACATCGGGACGGCTGTTTATTTCGCGGCAAAATTCGCTCGAAAGCGCCGCACTTCTAACTTTGCACGACATTTTCAACACGAAATTTTTAACATGAAAAAAACAATCTGCCTAGGCGCCCTCTTTTTGGCGCTCTTTTCCCTCGCAGCCTGCGATAATGGTAAAAAACAAGTGGAAGCTCTCGCCAAAGAAACCGAGGCCATCCACGATGCCGCCATGAAAGACCTGGCGGAAATGAACCGCGTCACCCGCGCCCTCAAGGATTTTATGATCTCGGCCACCATGACGCCCGAACAGAGCCAAAAGTTCACCGATGTGCTCGCGACCATGGGCAATGCCGAAAATGACATGATGGACTGGATGAAAAACTACAAATCACCCGAAGGCGTACCCACCGAAGAAGCGCTCAAATACCTGCAAGAGCAGAAAAAAATGATCGAAAACAACCAGGTTGATATACGCGCTGCCACCGAAGCGGGTAAAAAACTGCTGCCACAGCAGGAGTGACCGGTAGCACGGACTTCAGTCCGTCGGGATAGGCGGTATTTATGCCGGCGTGAAACGCATGCACGCGCGTTTTTTCCAGACAGACTGAAGTCCGTGCTTGCTATAATAACAAAGTCGTATCACGCCGGCGCTTTCATCATGTTGGGTAATTTCCACGCCTGCAATACTATCTTTGCGGCACACCCACCCTTGCTTTATGCCGGCATGCGAAAACTTAATGTATTTATTTCCTATTCCCACGTAGACGAAGCCTTCAAAACGACGCTCGACAAGCACCTGACCATGCTTAAGCGAAGTGATAAAATCGCCACATGGAACGATCGCGCGTTGTTGCCCGCACAGGACTGGGATGTTGAAATAAAGGCGCAGTTGGATCAAGCCGATATTATTTTGCTCTTGGTCAGCAATTCATTTTTGGCGTCTGATTATATCTGGCAGGAGGAACTATCGCGTGCAAAAGCAAGGCACGACGCAGGCGCCGCCAAAATGGTACCCATTTTTATTAAAGCCTGCGACTGGGAAGGAGCCCCCTTTGGCGCCCTGCAAGGACTGCCAGCGAACGCCCAGCCTGTTGATACGATTGAAAATGACCATGCATGGACAGAGATCGCGCGGGGTATTCGCAGGCTCGTGGATAACTATACCCCTCCCGTCTCTTACAGTATGCCAACGCCCCCGATTTTCCGCCCAACGACCCAGGAAATTTTAACCTGGCCGGTAAAAGATTGCCTGCGCCCCACCTGCACACAAGTTGTTCTCAATGAATTGCTGGTACGCGGACAATCCGTAAACCTGACGGGCGATTACGGTCATGGAAAAAGCCGTTTGTTGCAAGACCTGCGAGACATGGCCACCGAGCAAGGCCTGGCCGTAGCACTGCTCGATTTGAAAGAGCACCGCTTGCAATATGCCAATTTTTTGCGCTCCATGGCCCTCCAGTTGTCTTTGGAACGCAGCGATTACGCTCATTTTGAAGATTTAACCGAGGCCCTGAGCCGCCGGCGCGACCAACGCTGCCTGCTGCTGATTGATAATCTGGAAACTTTAAACGAATACCAAAGCAACGATCCGCGTTACGATGCGCGATTTGTTTCAAGCCTCAACCTGCTCAAAGACCTTACCCATACCCACTTGCTTTGCGCCAGCCGAAGTTGGCTCAAAAGCGTCGTTTTTGGCGGCGAAACCTCCCTGCTCACCCTGCACCGCATGGATCTCACCCCGCTGAGCGAGACGGAGATACAAACGGAACTCCGCAGACGCCTTAAATACCACCCGTTTTTACAACAGCCGGCGCATTTACAGGCGGCCCGAATACGCGTACAAGCCGCCGGGCGCCCCTATATCCTGCTGGAAGAACTCATACGCCGCATACAGGCACAGTATGTCCCGGAAAAATTTGAAACACTGCTAAACGAACTGGGTCATGGATAAGCAGGAAAACCCGTTTGAATACCGTATCATACCAAACAACGACTGGGAGTTGTTATGGTGGGCGGTTTCAGATACGAATAGGGTAGTTCGTTTTGCCAAACACAACGAATGGAAGTGGTGGCAAGAATGTCTTTTCTTTTTACGCCTGTTTCTGTTGAGGGTGATTCCAGTAGTTACGGTGGTTACAGCTTTGCTTTGGTTAATAATTATCACGCTGATAGCGGCGGCGGATTTGCCCAATCATACCCCTGTGGAATGGTGGGAAGTACAATGTTGGAATGAGTGGCAGTTCCTGCAATCATTTTCAAGTAAATGGAACTATCTTATTACAAGCCAACTCCGCGGTCTAATTGTAGGTTTGTTCTTTGCTTTGTTAATAGGGTTGTTTGCTGGTCTGGTTGTTGGCTTAGCAGCAGGTTTGTCAATTAGTCTGACTTATGCTTTTGCTACTGGCTTGTCATTTGCATTATCTGTGAGTTTGTCATTTGGTTTGGGGGTTCTTTTTTGGATTGGATTCTCGATTAGTTTGTCATCTGGACTAGAAGTTACTATTCGACTCGCTGCGATTATTGGGTTGCTGGGAAGTTTTTCTGCAGGATTATCTGCTGGTTTAGGTGGAATTTTGGCTAATTTGATCAAGGCGCTGCCCGGTTATTTCAATGTCACATTAATACAAAATCCTTATGTACGCTGGCCAACGATTAATACTTCCATTTTTATAGAAAAAAGACTGATACATTTAACACAGGATCAACCTCAACTGGGTTTACAGTTTGCCTATTTCCTTTTATATCTACGACCCGAACAACGAAATTTGGCGCTTTTATTGGCCCATGCAGGCAAGGCTGAACTTATGAATCGAGCTGCCATCGAATTGGATGATTCGGAGTTAATCTCCATCGATACAGACAGACAGGGCTTCATCGTCCCCACCGAATGGCAAGCGCAAATCAATGCAGCCAAAAAAGCCCTGGTCGCCGCTGAGTCCACCCACCTGATCAGTACGCGGGTGAGTTTGTTCAAGGATTTTATCGCAGCGCTGGAAGGTTTGCACAAAAACACACAGCAGGTACCCGAAAAAACCTGGAGTGACCAGATTTCTATGACCCGACGGATCAACTGGTATGAATTTTATACGCCGGCCGTAGCCGCCTGGCTCAAAGTGGCGCGCGAACGACTGGCAGTACTCGAATTACAAGCCCAGATGCTCGAACCTATTGCGCCCAACCGCTATCAAACCGGCGGAGCGTTGTCGCCTGAGTTCAATACTGCGGTGTTCATGGAGCGGGAAGACCTCATAGACAAGCTCTCCATACTGCTGTACACCACACAAAATTTCTCGGTTTTTTTCTTGCAGGGACAACGTCGCGTAGGCAAAACATCCCTGCTCAAATTCCTGCCGGTGATACTCGGTAAACGTTTTGAACTGGTGTATTTCGATCTACAGGGCAGCATCGGCAGTGTGCCTGATTTTCTGGCCAAATGGCATGCGGCCTTTGCTGCGCATTTTGAGATAAAAGAGGCCGCTTTTCAACCGGGAACATCCTGGGTAGAAACATTCAAAGGGTTGCAGGCCTGGTTTTTTGAAACGGCTCGCGATCGGGAGGTCAAAATTATTCTCGCGCTCGACGAATACGAGGAACTGCACAAGCATTTGCAAAAAGACCCGATCCAGGCCGAAGAATTTCTCGGTGCGCTGCGGCATTTTACGCAGCACCAATCGGAGTTGAGTATCATGTTTGTGGGCCTGAAGTTTTTTTCTGAACTCAAAGATCCCAACTGGAATGAGTTTTTTCCACAATCCGTTCCAATCAGGGTGGAATACCTGGATCGCGCTAAAACATTTCAACTGATCGAAGTGTCGCAACTGGAATTTGAACCGGGGTTCAAGGAGCGTATCTGGGAATTGACGCAGGGGCATCCCTCGCTGATTCAGAAAATCTGCTACGAATTGGTACAAAGTGCCAACCGTGAGGGGCGTCGCCAACTTGCTGCCGCCGATCTTGACGAGGCTTTACGGACCATGATTTATATCCCCGACAATGGTGTGACCGATATCTTCTGGACGCAAAACTGCAATCTGGATATAGATAAAGAGATCGTTAGAGCCATTGTAAATAAACACCCTTTGCCACCGGATTCACGCTTGCGTTTGCGCCGTCTTATCGAATATGGTTTTATTCTGGAAGAAGGGGAAACCTATCTCATGAGGGTGCCGATTTTTGAAAACTGGGTAAAAACGTTTGGATAAAACAAGTAGCATAAACCGGTAGCACGGACTTCAGTCCGTCGGGATAGGCGGTATTTATGCCGGATCATAAACATTCGTTATTGTAGTAAACAAAAATAGCACGAACTCCAGATCCGTCGGGGAAAACGCGCTTTCGAGCGTTTTATGCCGGCATAAATGCCGTTCATCCCGACGAACTGAAGTCCGTGCTACCTGTTTATGCTGCCTGTTTATGCTGCCTGTTTATGCTTCAAGGTTTAATGTACCAGCACCTTGCCGCTCCAGATACTGCCGTCGTGGCGGTGCAGCACCAGCACGATAAACCCGTCGTGTTGAACCGCATCCAGGGAAAGCTGAAATTCCGGTGTAAGGTCGCTGCCGGCTATTCTTTGCAACAGACGGCCGTCGGCGCTCAGTAAATCAAGCCGTGACCAGTATGTCAGACTGCCATGCAAGACCACTGTAATCCGGTCGTGTGCCGGATTGGGTTGTATCCGCACCGGCGTCTGGTCGTCGGGCTGGCTGCTCGAAACGGTTTGTTCAACCACGACACTTTCCGTATAGTTGCAACCATGGGCGTCGGTAATTTCCACTGTGTAGGTTCCTGCCGACAATTCCGTTACCGTGGAAGTGGTAGCGCCATTGCTCCACACGTAGAGGAAAGGAGGCGTTCCGCCGCTAACCTGTACGGTTGCCGTGCCGGTGGGGGCGCCCGCCTGGGAGGGGGTGGAGCTGATAAGCGCTGCCACAGGCGCGGGATCATTCAACACAAGGGTTTCCACAATTTCGCCGCCGAAATTATCGCTGATCGTTACTTGGTACGTGCCGGCCGTCAATCCGCTGGGCGAATCGCCTTCTACACCGGGGACATTCCAGGTAAAGGTGTAGGGCGACAAACCACCCGAAACATGCACCGCAATAGCGCCGTTTGCGCTGCCAAAACACAGCGGATCAAGTGTTTCTGACTGGGCAGTTAAGGGCAATACGGTTTGCTGTACGACGGCCTCGGCCGATTGTGTACACCCGTTCGAATCGGTAATTACCACACTGTAGACACCGGCCGGTAAACCGGAAATCTGCTGGGTCGTCGCGCCGTTGTTCCAAAGCCAGGTATAAGGCGCAGTTCCGCCGGCTACCTCTGAGGATACGCTGCCGCTGTTGTCATTGCCGGTTGTGGGGACGGCGCTAAGATTTGGCGCAATGGATGCCGGTTCGGTGATTTGATATGCTTCGGAAAACTGGGCGCCCAGTTGATCGGTAATAGTCAGATGGTACAGTCCCGCCGCCAATCCGCTCGGAGAATCGCCTTCCAATCCGGGTTCGGCCCATGTAAAGGAATAGGGAGAAAGGCCGCCATATACGTTAAGCGCGATTGCGCCATCGGCGCTGCCATTACACAAAACTGGCGTCGTAATGGACGCTACAAACAGGGGCAAAACGTTTTGTTGTACTTCAATTGCTCCCTGTTGCGTACACCCGTTTGCATCGGTGATTACTACGCTATATACACCGGCCGGCAAACCGGAAATCTGCTGGGTCGTTGCGCTGTTGTTCCAAAGCCAGGTGTAAGGAATCGTGCCGCCAACGGCCTGCGCAGTTGCCGTTCCGCTGTTGTCGTTGCCCAGGGTGGGACTTGCTTCCAGTGCCAATTGCAGTAATTCCGGTTCAACCAGAACAAAAGTGCTTGATTGGGTCATTCCCCGGCTATCGGTGATCGTGAAATGATATGGGCCTGCAGTAAGGTTGTTCAGTGAATCACCCTGCAAAGCCGGATTACTCCAGGTAAAGGTGTAAGGAGCAAGGCCGCCTTCCGGATGAATGACCAGTGCGCCATCGGCAGCGCCATGGCAAGTGGGGGAAATGCCTTCTGCGGTGAATTCAAGGGGTAGAAGAATAGTGAATGGATAACCGACCGTGTGAAAAGCGGTATTGGTGAAAACCGGTTCGTTTTGATCAAAATAAATGGCTACCGTATTTTCCAGACGGGTACCATCGGGCAAATCAGGTTGCTGGGCAATTCTGAACTCCAGGAAGCCATGCGATGCCGGCTCGTTCACATTGCTGTCGGGCAAGGCAATCGGGTCGAAAACAAAATTCAGGATACCACCGGGGAAAATATCCAGTCGGTACGGATGACTCGCAGCGCCGAGTTCGATGCTGCCGGCATTAAGCAGGGGCGACAGGGTATCCACCACCACTACGCGGAAAGCGGTGTCGGTGCCGGTGTTCTGGAAGCGGATTTTGTACTCAATCCATTCATTGGCACGAATTATCTGATCGGCGCCGGCTCCGACAGGAACGGCATTTTTGTCGTTGGGGTCGCAGGAGGCGACCACTACGCCGCAATACTGGTCGTAACCTATGCCATTGTCATTGACTCCCAAGGCATTAATCAAACCTAACACATTGATACCGCCGCAACCCTCGATTGCCGCAACGGTGACCGCTGCATTCGGATAGCCGTTTTCCTGTTGGGCTTCGATGCGCCAGGTAGCGCCATTGGCAGGTACGGTGATCGTCACCGATTCGTTGGCAGCAAGGTGGAACGAACCGTCGCGGTACATGATAAAATCTTCCACCACAATATAATTCAGCGGAATGCTCATATCGCCCGGCCCTTTGTTGGTCAGGATCAGTTGCACCGAATCGCCGACGCATGCTGCGCTTGCTTCAATCTCAGCGCCTTGCCATGCACCGTCACAAGGGGCAGAAGGTGTAATGGTGGCTTCATTGCAAAGCGTCTGACCCGGTATGGCATCACAACTTACCAAAGCCTGAATGTTGATCGTTCCACACTCAAACGGCGCCACATCGCCGATTTCAAACGTAATCAGTTCTTCCGGGCCACTCACCGTATATGTTTCGGAGGCGCCAATAATATCAATCAATGCGTCGAGATCTACCGTTACCACCGCGTTATAGGCGGTGTCGAGTCCTTCGTTGCAATATTTTACCATAAACGAATTGGTTCCGCAGCGGCGAATAAACAGGTTGCCAATATCTACCTGCATGCGCGGGCAATCGCCGGCCGATTGCAAACCCATATCAAAAACAACCGATGGATTACCCGTGAGGTTGGGAACGTTCAATGCGGTCGGGCAAACCGGGTTCACAAATGGCGGGAGGGTGAGACTGAGTTCGGCCGAGACGTCCTGCACGTCGAAAATGATTTCAGCCGAATAGGTTCCGTCGCTTTGGGGGTAAATGATGCTGGTCGTTCCTGATGGTATTCTGGTCACAACAATGGGGTACTGGCCGACACCCTGTTCGCCGGCATCGGAAACACAATCGGCGTCGGTATCAATGGACACACGTCCCTGCACCGTGACGGTATGGGTGCGCGGGAACAAAATGGCTTGTTCGCATGCCGTCACATTGCCTCCGGCGTCGGTCCATTGCCAGCGACGGGTAAACCAACTGACCCCGGCTGTTCCGGGCTGATAGTCAATGGTATAACTTGAATCCACATAATTGCAGGTCACATTGAAAAGGGCATTGCCATAAGGCTCAAAGGCCGCCCAGTTGTTATTCAGAAAATCGGCCAGCAAGTCGTTATTGCCTTCGTCGTATGAAACATTGAGAGAGGTCGGACATTCACTTACGCAGGCTTCGCAGTTGTCGCCATCTGTTACCAGAACCGTGTGCGAACAGGTTCGGGTGTTGTTGTATGCGTCAGTAGCGCTCAACTGAATGACGTGAACACCCAGATCCGGGCAGTCGTACGCCAAACTGGCGGGCGACAGTGTGACATTGCTGCAAGCGTCACTGGCTGTGATAGAAAGTGTGTTGGTGGCGACATTTACCGGACCACCGCCATTCAGGCTCACGGTGCTGAATCCTTCGCATGCAAGCACGGGTTTAAGTTTGTCTACCGTTTCAACATTGCCCCAGCACATCACCCCGGAGGGGACATGCCTGACGCGAACGACATAAACGTTGCCAATGTCATTTACGCCCAAATTTCCGGGTACCCAGGGGCCATTGCCGGAGGGGGGCGTTTTATCAATTTCGACCACACAATTGTCCGGCTCAAACCCTTCCAGCACATGTTCTGGCATAAGCGTAAAGGAGCAATTTTCGTCGAGAGAGACAGTAATAAAGTCATTACAGGCCAGTGACTGTGCATAGCCGGTATGGGCAAGCAATAGGAGCAGGAGCGTTCCTAAAAGTAAACCTATTTTTTTCATGAGCGATTTTATTTTGTTCGATACAAAAGTCCAGGCGTTTGACTTGCCGAACAAATACATTTTCCTACTTTTGTAGGTGTTAATTTTGACGAAGTTTTGTTTTTTTTATTGAAATTCAATTATTTGAAAATTTAATCGCATGAAATTGCATAAAATAATCGTAACCCTACAATCATTTTCAAAAGCAGAAAAACGCCGTTTTTTTCAATTTTTAGACTCCCCCTTTTTCAACCAGCGCCAGGATGTAATCCACTTGTGCCGGATTTTGCAGGAAACTGACGGACAAGAGGATATCAGCGATTTGAGTATGCGCCTGTCGCCGGAAAATCCGGTTTCTCCCACCGCTATGCGTTTGTTGATGAGCGATTTGCAAAAACTGGCCGACCAATTCCTGGCACTGGAACAATGGAAGAGCACGCCTTCTGCCGTAGAAAATGACCTGGTGCGCGCTTATCGCCAAAAAGGACTCGACCGGCATTTTCAAGATGCCCTGCAATGGGCAAAAATAACGCTCGAACGCCAGCCGTTGCGCAACAGCGACTATTATTTGCGCGCAGGCGTCTTGTTGTGGGAAGAAGCACGCTACCGCCATCCGGAAGAAGAGCAGTTCCTCCGGCTGTCCGACAACGCCGATTTGATCTGGCTGACACAGAAGTTGCGTTATCTCTGCCTGCACACGGCCTACCGTATTCGCTTCAAATCAGAAAATACGCTCGGCTTGCGTCGGGAACTGGAGTCCATGCTGGAAGAACACAACTACCTGGAAAACATCGCGGTTTCGACCTGGTATTATTGTCTGAAAATGCTGGAGGCGCCCGATGCCGGCGTGTATTTCAATCGTTTGAAACAGGCCGTTTTTCAGCACGGTCTTTCACTCGATCGCGATGAATTGCACGATCTGCACCTTTTTGCACTTAATTATTGTATCCGGCAGGTAAACGAAGGGGATACCCATTTTTTCCATGATATTATGGATTTGTACAAAGACGGGCTGCAAAAAGGGCATTTGCTGGAAAACGGCGTTTTGTCGCACTTTACCTATCACAATATTGTAGCTGCCGGACTGCAAACCCGCGACTACGAGTGGGTCGAGGATTTTATTCCCCGTTACCGCAATACCCTTGAACGCACCTACCGCGACAGTGCATTCAGTTTCAATATGGCGCGCCTCAAGTTTGCCCGAAAAGAATACGATGCAGCCTTGCAACTGTTGCAACATTCCAATTACCATGAGCCGCTGCTCAATATGGCCGCCAAAACCATGGCGATCAAAATTTATTATGCCCTCGGAGAATATGACGTACTTGAAGCGCACCTCGAGGCTTTTATCAAATACATCCGCCGCAAACCCGGTTTGGGATACCACCGCGACAATTACCTGCAACTGGCGCGTTACACCCAAAAACTGATGGCGCTGAATCGCGCAGACAAGGGAGAAATTCAGGCCTTACGTCAAAAAATAGCCTCCGAACCGGTACTAACCGAGCGCGAATGGCTGCTGGAACAGTTGTAATTACCAGGGCCACATGTTGACCTCCGGCTCCAATCGTATACCAAATTTTGCATGCACCGAGTCAATGATGGCCTGCGCCAGGTTTTTGACTTCTTCGCCGGTGGCGCCGCCATGGTTGACCAGCACAAGCGCCTGTTTTTCATAGCTCCCGGTGTTGCCCACCCGTTTGCCTTTCCAGCCGCATTGTTCGATCAGCCAGCCGGCCGGTATTTTCACCCGACCGTCGGGAAGCGGGAAATGCGGCGCCAGCGGGTAGTCGTGCAGGATGGCTTTCAACACGCTTGCTTCCGTTTCCGGGTTCTTGAAAAAAGAACCGCAATTGCCGATCTCCGCAGGATCGGGCAGTTTGGACTGGCGGATTTGTATGACTGCCTGACTGATGTCGGCAATGCCAGGGCGCCGGATGCCGTTGGTTTCAAGCGTTTTACGAATATCGCCGTAATTTATGTTGATCCTGTGCGAGTAGCGAGTCAGTGAAAATACAACGGACGTAATACACCATTTTCCTTTTTCCGAACGCTTGAAAATACTGTCGCGGTAACCGAATTGACAGGATTTACGTGTAAACACCTTTTCTTTTCCGGTCTCGAGGTGTATGGCGTTTAACCGGACAAACACATCCTTCAATTCTACGCCGTAGGCGCCGATGTTTTGGATGGGCGCTGCTCCAACGGTTCCCGGGATCAGGCTCATGTTTTCAATACCGCCAAAGCCTTGCGCTACCGCCCAGCAAACAAATTGGTGCCAGTTTTCACCGCCGCCTATTTCCACCCATACTTTTCGGGAAAATGTCTTCAGCAGCCGCATGCCGCCGATGTTGTTTTTTATCACCAATCCGCGTACATCGGTGGTAAAAAGGATGTTGCTCCCTCCGCCAAGCAGTAAAACAGGTGACAATTTGCTGTTAATGGCGGCGCGCAATTCTGCGATATTATTTACTTCCGCAAAATAATCGGCGCGTGCGTCGAGGCCAAAGGTGTTGTAAAGCAAGAGTGAAACGTCCTTCTGGATGGTCATACCGTCGTTTTTTCAAAAATAGCGTTGTTGCCTCTAATATATCAATATTTGCCCACTACCGCTATGGCTTTTTTGAGGCGTTGCACATCACCGTCGGGACTGAACATTTCGACATAGACGAGGTGAATGCCGGGCCGGGTTTTTCCGCCGTTTTCAGTTTCGCCGTCCCAGCGAACAACGCCCTCGACGCCAATAAGCGTTTGGCGAACAAGTTGTCTGACCAGGTTGCCGTCGGCATCAAAAATGGTCAGCGATGCGGCATAGCCTTCGCGGGGCACCTGGTAAAAAATTTCGAGAAAATCTTCCCGGTTGTCGCCATCGGGCGAGAGACGGGCAACGGGGATGCTGATCAGGTCGGTTGATTCCGGCGGTGTTGTGGTATTGCGCGACTGCGAATTCGGCAGGGTTGGGGTGCCATAGGCGCCGGTAATGACAGGTGAAGCGGAAGTCCAGTTCGACCGGTTTTGGGTAGGTTCATCCAAACGGATTCTTTCCAGCGCCACACCTTCCTGCTCCGAACTCGACAACAAGGCATTGTGCAGACCACGGTAATAGTAAAAATCATCTGCCGTTACCGATTGCCCGTCTCGCACCCAGTAAAGTTTGATGCTGTCTGCCAGGTCATCGAGGGAAGGCAGCAGGTTTTGCATCACATTTTTCTGGATAATATTTGCAAAGGAATCGCGAATTAAAGGAGCATTGGTGCTGAAAACATGGTATTGGCCCGGCAAAAACAGACGCTGGTGAACAATCTGCTCCTGGTCGGTGGCAGTTTCCGAATTACTGGCAATGAAGAACTCCGACCAGTCGAATATTTTCTCGCTTCGGTTGTAAAACTCCACGTACCGCGCACCGCCGGTCGCTGGATTGAACAGAATTTCATTGATCACTATATCATTAGCCTCCGGGGCTTCTGCGATTCCAACGATCACCGTATCGGTAAACAAATAAGCGTTGTCGCTGCAATCGCTCACGTCGCTGTTTATGTGGAGGGTGTAAAAAACAAATCGCTCCATCGGCACGGCCAGCGTAAGGCGTACCTGGGCGCGGTAATCGCTTTGTTGTACGGCGCCGAGCACCGGAATAGGCGGCTCCAGCTGATAATTAGCGGTGTTTTCTACGCTGGCGCGATCCATGCCTTCAGTAAAGGTGAGTAAAATTTCCGTGGGCGATTCCGGATAGGCATTGAACAAACGTGGCGCCACTTCATCGGCGCCGGCGGCGAATGCATCATTTTGCCGCCCCGGCGTTCCACCAATTTGAGAAGGCGTTGACTGCCAGTTTTCGCCACCCAGGCAAGGCAGATCGGGGTTGATCCGTTCGAGCGAATAGCCGCCGTTTCTTTTTCCGGCGTCGGTGTGCCAGATCGAATTGTAAAACACCCGTTCAATCACATTCCCCGATACATCGGTGAGCGTGAGCAGGTCTTCGTCGTTGTTCAAAAGACTGACGCCCACCGGAATACCCAGCACATCGCCCGCGACGGCGCTCTGCAAAACCCCGACATTCAGGGTAGAAGCAATGGTGACAAAGCCTCCGGGCGGAAGCGTATAAGCCGGCAGTTCAACCGGACTACCTGTTGCATCAGACAAACGCAGTTTGGACAGATCAATGTTTAACGCACTGCGGTTATACAATTCCAGCCATTCTGCCTGCGGCAAACCCGCAGGCGGGTTCGGGTTGGCCATTATTTCGTTGATAATCACATCAAACTCCGACAGTCGAACAAAACTAAACTCCAGCGTTTGTTCCGTTGATTCGTTGCCGGCAAGATCCTGAATTCCGGCAACCTGTATCGTATACAGACCGGAATTGAGCGCTGTAGAAAGCGTCAGGGTGACCGTTCGCAAGTCGGCGCCCAAAACAGCGGCAACGGGCTGCCCTGCGCCATTGCTGATGTTGTAATTCGCTGTGTTTGTTGCAGCCGAAGTTTCGAGGTCTTCGTCGAAAAGCAGGGTGAGTTGTGTGGCATTGTCGGCATTGACCGATACCAGCACCGGCGGCTGCACATCGGGCACATCGGGACGGATGTTGATATTATCGAAGTAAAATTTGGTGGCGTTGGAAATGGTGTACACGCATTGCACGCCGAAGAACCGGCTGTTACCACCTGGCCAGGTCAGGTCATTGAGCGTAAACTGGGTTTGCAAGGCATTTCCGGCTGGCGCCGCTTCCAGTATCCAGTCGCCTTCCGCATCCCGCCTGGCACGAATGTGCAGATTGGGCGAACTGGCTGCCAGACCAGCCTGCCCGGTGGCCAACTGTGTTTTGACACCGGCATCCTGACGGAAAAAACGAATGGCGTCGGCGCTGCCCGATTCACCCATCTCGATAAAATAACCATTGGCCAACGCAGGGTCGGATTGATCCAGTTGCAAAAAAATGCGCACCAAATTGGAGCCGGAAGGGTCGAAAGTCAGCCGGACATCGAATTCCCAGATCGTGCTGTCGGGCATGTTTCCATTTACCCAAAGCGCCGATTGGCCGGCTGCCATCGCGTTGAGTTGCAGCTCGCCGGCAGCGCTGATCTTGAAATTGCCCGCGTCGCCCGTCCAGGTCGGGTTTTGGTCAAAATTTCCATCAGAAAAATTATCGGTAATCTGAGCGTCAATACTTTGCACGGTGTAAAAGAACAAAGCGGCGACGGCGAAAAGCCAGGGTCGGTTCATGCGAAACGGGTGTCGTAGTTTTGTGCGTAAACTTACTCCGTATGCCACATTCTGTCTGGAAAATTTTTCCACTTTGTCTGTTTCTGTCCGCTTGCCAAACTTCCGCACCGCCGGAGAACGCCCTCGAAATCCGCGTAGAACAAACCATTTTACGCGAAGCGCCTACAGAAAAAAGCCGGGAAATCGCAACTTTGAAAAAAGGCGAACTCCTGCGCGACAAACAGGAAACCGGTCCTGCGGAATCACGCCTCTCCATGGAAGGCGTACTGGTACAGTCGCCCTGGATCAAGGTCGAAACTGAAGACGGACAAACAGGCTGGGTGCTTGCATGGGGATTAAATCCGGTGGGCGAAACCAGAGGCTGGATGCTGCAAAAACGGTTTGAAACCTATTTTGGAAAAGCCTTGACCCAACGCTGTAATACGTTAACGGCTACCTTTCAGGCCCGACCTGTCGAACAAAGTGAATGGGCAAAACTCTGGCAGGAGGCCCGCAGTCTGCGCGATACCTGCATGATCTTGTTGGCACAGCGTCCGGAAACGGATTTTACGCCGCGCTACGACTGGCTGGAATCGCTGCTGCCGGGCTTTGTCTTTCAAACGGTTGGCGCACATCAACAACCTTTCCTTTTTGCCGATTTTCGTGTGTGGCGTCAGGCTGTACAGCGCAGCGCCGGTATGGAAGACGACGCCTTTTTTCATCTTTGTATGGAGGCATTTCCTGCCGACAGCATCGAGTCGTTTTTTCCCTGCTGGAAATTCCAGCTGTCTGAAACCGAATCGGCAAGTCAACTTGGATCGGGAAAACACGAAGAAATATTGATTCGCGTCGGCGCGCAAATTCAGGCAGGCAGTTTGTTTCGCCGCCCTTTACTGGAAATAAAAGAAGCCGTTCTCGACGATATTTTTGGAAAAAACATCCGCTACTGGCAGTCACAATTAAAAATAATGGGCGAGCTGGACCGCCTTCTGTCCAACCCGCCCGGATGTTTGGACGCGCGGGAAATTGAAGCCCTGCGCATCCGTCGTGCTATGTTTGAAAACCCGGCTGCCAATGGAATCATACTGAACCTGCGCAGCGGGTAATGTTTGGCCTATTGTGCCGGCCCTTCTTCAGCGCCTGCGCCGAGATTGATTTTTTTGAACGTTTTATCGAGGTAATACAAGTTGCGTTCTTCATAACCCATCCGTTCGATCATGGAAATGAGATCGCCCACATTGCGCTCGCTTTGTTGTTGCTCTGCCACGAAAGCTTGCAAAAAAAAGAATGTCGCGTGTTCGCCGTTTTGCAGGCACCAGGTGGCCAGTTCGTTGATGGCTACCGTTACGCCGTGTTCGAGTTCAAACACATAACGAAATACTTCGAGCACATTTTTGAAATCCTGTTTCGGCGCATCCATTTTGTGATTGAGCGCCGCCGCGCCTCCGTTTTCATTTACATAGCGATACAGTTGCAGCATGTGCGAACGTTCGTCGTCGGAGGCGAGGTAAAAATATTGGGCAATATTGGGCAAATTTCGCGTTTCCGCCCAGGTGGCAAGGGACAGATAAGCATGAGAAGCAAAGGCTTCCATTTGAATTTGTTCGTTCAGTCTGGATTGAATGCCGGATGACAACATGGATGCTATGTTAAGTTTGTAGTTGGGTGATGTACTGTTATTTTCCTCCCAAACGCTTTTGCAAGGTTTCAAATGTGGGCAAATGGCGGTGGTGGTACATATCGAGTACCACGCCGTCTTTCCATACCACCAGGCCGGGATTGGCCCGGATGATGGTTTTGAGCAGTTTGTCGTCGGCGCGGTAGAAAGGATATTTGGCGCCGACTTTTTTGGCAAAATCGGCTGCCACCTCGGCGTCGCCAAAAGTGGTGATGCAGTACACCTTCCAACCGGCCTTTTGCGCGGCTTCTGCCGTCGGGTTGACGCCGTTCTGGAACAAGGAAGCGTATTCCGGCGTGGGCACAAAGACCTGCCGCTCAACCTGACGCGGCTGTACGGAAACGACGCGCTGCTGGTATTGGAAAGAATCTTTAGAAATTGCCACTGTGTCGGTCGCCCAGGTGGTATCCTGCACCGTGTAGGTTTCGGTTTGTTTCTCGCCTTCGAGGTGATAGGCCACAATCATCAGGCTGTAGTTTTTCTCGTTCAGGATATCTTCCGTTACCTCGCCATTGTCGGCGCTTTCCACGGCGAATTCGCTGACTTTGGTTTTGGTAATCGGCACTTTGACGCTGTCTTTCAGGATATAAAAATCCGTTTTGATTTGCTCGCGCACTTTCCAGCCTTTGGCGGCAGGGTATTCCTTGTAATAGGTAATCTTGCCCGGCTCCGGCTCCATGAATTTAATTTTAACATGGTTGATGGTGTCTTCCAGCACCCAGCCCAAAATGTCAATTTTGGCGCTTGCTTCCAGTTCTTTTTGCGCCCGCACATCGGAACCGATTTTGAAAGGCCGGAAATCAACCATCGGCAAATCCCAGTAAGTGTTGCGTACGCACAACAACAGCGAAATGGCCGTCGTAGCGCCGACGATCAGGTTGCGGGTGCGGGCCGTCCACAACTGGTGCATATTTTTCCAGCGGAAGAGAAACAACAAGGCCGGAACCATCAGACCGATGTCTTTAAAAAAGGAGATTTTCGGGTCGAGCTTGATAAAATCGCCAAAACAACCGCAGTCGGTAACGCGCATGTGCGCTTTTACATACGGCCCCCATTTGGCAAAATCAAAAAAGTTGGCGTCGGTGGGTACGTAACCGGTGAGAAAGGTAAAGCCGGTGAGTACGGTGAAAAACAGGACGATGATAAAAAACAACCAGGCCGTCCAGCGGCGCGACCAGCCTGCGATGAGCATGGCGCCGAGAGCGATTTCGAGGACAATCATCAGGATGGAAAATCCTTCGCTGTACCCTGAAAGCCAGGGGAAAAGCGGGGCAAGTCCTTTGAAAAAGTTGTCAAGACCGGCAAAGGTGGTTTCAAATGCTGCAAAATAATCGAGCATTTTGTAGGCCGTACCGATGGGGTCAACGGCTTTTACCAGACCGGAAAAAATAAACCAGACCCCGCAGAAGTGTTGCAAAAAGGTCAGCAGTATGGAACGGTGCAGTTTTTTCCAGACCGTCCAGGCGGTCAGCACGGCGCCTGCGATGGCAAAGGTGACGAGCAGGGTAGGG
>JANRLZ010000184.1:0-4796 GCA_033762055.1 Saprospiraceae bacterium | reverse complement strand
ATCCCTGAAATTGACAAACAACTCGTAATCATTGAGCAATCCGGTGAGTTTGACCGTGTAAGTGCCTGCGCATTCAATAAATGCGATATAAGCATCCACATCTCCTTGAAAATCAATCTGGTCAGATCCGGTTCCGCTGTCCGGAAGCGACACCGGCGCAAGCACCGAGCCACCTATATCCTGCGATCCGGCGCCACAGACCGGCGTTGCCGCCGAGGTAGTGGCATTGAGGGTACCGGCGCCAGATTGGAGGTCGCCACATACGCCAAATACTTTTACCGTGTAACTGGTAGAGGGAGAAGTACCACCCACCGTCACCGAGTTGCTGGAGGTGCGGGCATTAAAATGAATCACGGAGCCTTGCAATACCTGAACAACAAACTGGGTATAATTCGGGTCGCCTGTCCAGGAAACCGTTAGAGAAGTAGCCGTTGAAGTAGCCGACAGACCGGTTACCGCCGGACAGTTACAGCCGGATTCGACGTTGTCGGCAAAAAGTGGCCGTGCGGCCGAAAGCAGCAACAGCAATGTTGCCGCAAGAATGGTGCGTTTATGTTGCATGATCTTGTATTTGAATGGTTGAAAAAAATGGCGTCGGGGTTATTTTCGGGAGTTGTACAGGGTGTTTACCGGATAAAAACCAGTTTGCGTGAAGCCTGTCCGAAGCTGCCCCTCGCGTTTACGAAGTACACCCCGTCGTTCAAAACCGGCAATTGCAAGTTCAATTGTGTGTCGCCACGGAACGCCTGGGTCGTTTCCTGCATCAACACCCGGCCATCGGCAGCAATTACCTGCACCTGAATGTTTTCTTCCTTTTCAAATGCGCGGTCGAACATCAACTCCAGTCCGCCGCTGTTCATATTGCTGCGGGCCTGCATTACCGGCGCACCGCCGATCAGGTTGCCTTCGCCGCCGCCACCCGTAAAGCAGTTGGGCGGAGAAGGGGTGATGGTATAACAATCGTGGGTGTTGTAAGCTGTGCCGAAAGTATAAACGACGGCAAGCATAGTTACGGGATAAGTAACCGTTTGATCGAGGGTAAACGTGATGCTTTCATTGGTGGTACCGCCATTTTTGCTGACGATGGGGGCGCTAAAAACCAGTACGCCATTGGCATCGGTACCACTGACCTGTAACTCGTAGTCGTTCAACATGCTGTTCAATACGACCGTAGTTGTACCCGGGCATTCAATAAAAAAATTGTATGCATCCACTTCGTTTTCACTTTCCATTTGATCGCTGAACGCGCCGAAGATTGGAGTCGGATTGAATATAGAGCCACCGATGTCGTTGGCGCCGCTTCCACAAACAGGGCTTGCGCTGACCGTTGTTACTGTAACTGTAGCGGGGGAAGTGGCGGATTGTCCATCGTTGCATACACCGGACACGGTGGCGGTATATTGCGTGGCAGGCGAGGTGCCGACGATGGTGACCGAATTACCGGTAGTAGTGGTGCGGAAATAAATCGTAGGGTTCGAGCCATTACCCTTGACCACATTTACAATGGTATGCATATAATCCGGGTTGGCGGTCCAGGAAATCGTGAGCGTTGTTGCGGTTGAACTGGTTGTCAGACCGGAAACGGTCGGACAAAGGCAGTCGTTTCCCTCTGTTGCGCTATTGGCAAACAGGGAAACATTGGCCAGGAATGTCAGGAGCATTGCTGCGACAAGACTTGAACGAATGTTTGGCATGGTAGAAAAATTTGAATGTTTAGAAAAGTAGTTGTTGTGCCACCGTTCAGATTGAAGGAGGTGACGGGATGTGAATTGCGCAATTGTGCAGCAAAGGTGAGCGGGGAGCCGACCTGAAAAAAGTACAGTTTAGCAAGGGGAAAAAGCGGCAGAGAAGCCCGTTTTTTGAGGTAAAAACAAAAAAAGCGCCTGTTTGGAGCCTTTCAAAGCCCAAATGGCGCTAAAAAATTATACAAAAAAGGAGGGGGAATTCCACGGTAAGCCCCCTGGCCCGGCAAAATTATTTTTAATGCAATAGCCTGTCCGGTCAATATTGGCCCCGGCAAGCAATCTCCGGCATTCAAACCTCTTGTCGTAACACTTCCAGCGGCGGTTTGCGCACTACTTCCCGGCTGTTGAACAGTCCGATCAGCACCGTAAGCGTCGTAATGGCGCCAAATGTTACCCCGATTGGCCACCATTCTACTTCAAAAGGAATTTTAAAAGCAAATCTGGCCAGGGCCCAGGCGCCGGCTACCGATAAGCCTACGCCGGCCAGGCACGACAGGGCGCCCAGCAGGAAATATTCGAGGGCATTGATTGCCAGAATCTGCCTCCGGCTTGCGCCCAGGGTTCGCAACAACACACTTTCACGTATACGGGCAAACTTGCTCTGGTAAATGGAACTGAACAAAACCAGCAAACCCGTCAGAATACTGAACAAGGCCATAAAACGAATCACAAACGACACCTTGCGAAGCACCTCGTCTACCGAGCGCAAAATTTGTGTCAGGTCAATGGCCGAAATACCGGGATACCGCCGCACCAGTTCGCTCTGAAAACGGGCCGACTGTTCGGCATCGCGCACTTTCGACACGATGACATGGAACTGAGGCGCGCGTTCCAGCACGCCCCGGGGGAAAACAACAAGAAAATTGGTTTGCACCCGGTTAAAATCCACCTTTCTCACACTCGCCACTTCGCACTCCAGTCGGGCGCCTTGTACATTAAAGGCAACGCGGGTACCGATTTTGGCTTTCATCGAGCGTTGCAAACTTTCGGAAATGGATATTTTGATGGGTTGGCCGGGGGTGTGTTGCCCTACCCATTCGCCCGCAACAATTTCTTCTGTTTCAATCAGGGTGTCGCGGAAAGTTACACGGTACTCGCGGTCCCATACCCAGCGCGAAATACGGTTTTCATCTTCGCGCGGTGGCCCGGGCTGGCGTCGCAGCGCTGCATTTTCCGGTAATGAATCCGGATCGGGGTGCGCAGCCTCGTATTGCAGTTTGGTTTGTCCGTCAATCGCTTCGATACGGGTGGTAACCACAGCGACCTGTTGCATCAGGGGCATGTCGTGACGCCGTACGAGTTGCGCCACACTGTCTTTGTCGTTCGCCTGAATATCGAAAAGAATCATATTGGGCTGGTTGCCGCTGCCGGAAAATTCGACTTGTTTGAGCAACAAATTCTGAATCAAAAACAGGGTGGAAAGCAACATGGTGCCCAGACCAATCGTAACCACCAGCAAGACGGTTTGATTTTCAGGACGGAATAAATTGGCAACACCCTGGCGCAGCACATAACTCCATTTTTTTGGGAAAAAACGGCGTAACAGGAGGGTCAACAATCGGGCAATGGCCCATAACACCACAAATGCAGCGGCAATGCCGCCCACAAAGGCCCCGGTTTCCTGCCAATCGCCTACCAGCCAATAGGTGAAGCCGACAATGACGGCTAAAATAAGGGTGTACACGCCCCAACGCAGCAAACGGTTGTCACTTTCCTGCTCGCCAAAAGAAGCGCGAAGGGTGCGCAATGGCGAGGTTTTCAGGATGCCGGAAAGCGGCAACAAGGCAAACAACACCGCCACCGTCATGCCCAGTCCGATGCCCTGCAACAAAGCGGCGTACGATAATTCGGTGCTGACATTCTCAATGGGCAGCAAGTCTTTGACCAGCACCGGCAACAGCTTTTGAATCAGACTGCCGGCCACAGCGCCGGCCACAGCGCCGAGCAAACCAATCCCTGCTACCTGCACCAGATAAACATCACACGCTTTGCGCCCGCTGGCGCCCAGGCAACGCAGAATGGCGACCGTGGGCAGTTTGTCCTTGATATAAATGTGTACCGCACCCGCCACGCCGATACAACCAAGCAGCAGGGCGATAAACCCGACCAGGTTCAGGAAGGTGCCGAAATTGCCGAAAGCCGTACCGATGCTTTGTTTGCGGCTTTGTACCGTGTCCCAGTCGAGATTGGCTTTTTCCAGGTTTTTTTCGAGGGGTTTCAGCAGGGCGTCAGGGTCGGCGCCCTCGGGCATTTTGAAGAAATACTGGTAATCTACCCGGCTGCCTCGTTGAATAAGTCCGGTGGAATCGAGCCATCGGGCCGGGATAAATACCACAGGAGCAATGCTGCTGGCAATACCCGCCCGCCCCGGCGACGACAATAAATCGCCTTCGATGCGGAAGGTGACTTTGCCGATCTGGATGCTGTCGCCCGGCTGAATGCCAAATTGCAGCAGCAAGGCATGATCCACGAGTGCCGTTTTGCCGGTCCGAAACGATTGCCAGGCGTTTTCAGGGGTGGTTTTCCATTTCCCGTAGTAAGGATAATTGCCTTCCAGCGAACGAATCAGGGAAAGGCGCGTGCCGCCGCCGTTCGGAAAACGGATCATGCTGAGAAAATTCAGCACCGTAGCTTTTTCACCGCCGGGTTGTTCAATTTTTGCCAGAATGGAATCCGGAGCCGGTTGATTGGCGTCAATCAGCACGTCGGCGCCCAACAGGGTTTTGGCCTCCCGGTCAATATCGGCCATCAGGTTGACGGAAAACGACCGCACTGCCGTGAGCGCGGCAATACCGACCGTGATGGCGGAAATAAACAGGATCAGGCGGGCGCGATTGCGGCGACTGTCGCGCCAGGCCATTTTTAAAATGAAAGACATGGGTGACGGTGGACGGTGGACGGTGGACGGTGGACGGGTGACGGTGGACGGGTGACGGGTGACGGTGGACGGGTGACGGTGGACGGCTGACGGTGAACGGCTGACGGGTGACGGTGGACGGTGGACGGGTGACGGTGGACGGGTTCATTATTGTCATTTTATATTCGACTCCT
>JANRLZ010000183.1:0-2975 GCA_033762055.1 Saprospiraceae bacterium | reverse complement strand
ACACGCCTGCTGGCGGAAAACATGCAGGCTTTCGAAGCGCTCGAACATTTTGTGGAAGACGCCGAACCCCGGCATTTCCCTGTGCCGGTTTTGCTGCGCCAGTATCTGAAGCAAAACGCGCGGTTCATCGCTTTCAACGTCGACCCCAATTTCTCCAACTGCCTCGACGGTTTGATGCTGCTCGATATCAAGGACCTGCCGGCAGAAACGATCGAAACGCTGCAACAGGAAAAATAATCAGGATGAATCCCGATTGCCCTGCCGAAGCAGATCGCCGTCCCAGGCATTGTCGTCGATCTCGCTGGCAAAACGAAGGTCTTCCCGAAGCAGTTTTTCCTGAATGGCGATCTCCTGACGGACCGACTGGATGTATTCTTCGCCGTTGTTCCAGTCTTTGACCAGTTTGTTCATCGCCGATTCATCGTATTTGATGAATTCCTGCGCTTTTCTGTGCACGGTATACCGCCGGAAACCCAGATGGGTCAATACGTCGGCGCCCATAAAAACCGAACCGTGCAGCGATTCCCGGTAAGTTTTTGTCAAGCCCTTTTCCATCAGGGCATAGGCATGAAACCGGTTGCGGGTTCGGACCATCAATTCCATCTGCGGGAAGTGTTTTTGCACCACTTCCACCAATGCGTGCGTCTGGTCTTCGGAATCAATCGTCGAGACGAGCAGGCGTGCATTGTCGGCGCCGGCCGATTTGAGCAAATCGAGTCTTGTGCAATCGCCGTAATACACCTTGAAGCCCATTTTCCGCAGCAGTTCCACGCGGTCGCTGTCGTTGTCGAGAATAGTTGCCTCTACGCCATTGGCCCGCAAAAAACGCCCCAAAGTGCTCCCGAAATGCCCGAATCCGGCAATAATGACCTGGTGTTTGTCCTCGATGTGGTCGCTGGGCCGGTCGTCCGGCAATTCCCGGACGCCGATACGGGGCGCCAGCCAGCGCTCGTTGGCGAAGATCAACAAGGGGGAAAGCGCCATGGTGATCGTCGATACGGCTGTAAATACTTCAGCGCTGTGTTTATCGATGATGTCCGATTGCGCGGCGGTTGACAGCAGCACAAAAGCAAACTCGCCAACCTGGCAAAGCAAAACGGCAAACAGAACGTTTTGATCAACATGCATCCGGTAACGTTTGCCGATCGCCCACAAAACGGCGGCCTTGGCTGCGATCACAAAAACGACCAGCAGGGTAACGCGGTCTGCTTCTTCGGCCAAGAGATGAAAATTGATGGTAGAGCCCACCGCCGTAAAAAATACGCCCAGCAGCAAGCCTTTGAATGGTTCGATGTCGCTTTCCAGTTCGTGCCGAAATTCGCTGTTGGCCAGTAAAACACCGGCCAGAAAAGCCCCCAGAGCAGCGCTCAGTCCAACCGATTGCATTAAAAAAGCCACGCCGACCACGATAAACAGCGCCGATACGGTAAACAATTCCCTGGTGTGCAGGCGGGCGATCAGCCGCAGAAAAGGATTGATCAGGTATCGTCCGACCAACACCAGCCCAATAAGAGCAATTGGCGGGAGCAAGAATCCCCAGATGCCTCCGGGGGCTTCCGGCGTAGGGTCGGTTTTGAGCGCCAATAAAGGCAGCAGCGCAAGAATCGGAATAATAGCCACATCCTGCAGCAGCAATACAGCAAAAGAAGACCTGCCGGCCTGAGTGCCGGTTAAGTCTTTTTCTTTTAAGGTTTGCATGGCAATGGCGGTGCTCGACATGGAAAATGCCGTTGCCGCAACAATTGCAGGGACAAATGAAACGCCGAGCGCCAGTAGCCCGCCCAGTAAAACGACGCTTGTAAACAACAACTGGGTTACCCCCAGCCCTAATATAGCCCCCCGCATATTCCAAAACGCCCGGGGTTCGAGTTCAAGCCCGATCAGGAAAAGCATCATCACAACGCCGAATTCGGAGGCGTGCATGATGTCTTCGCCTTCGTGCCCCACAAACCCCAGTACAAAGGGCCCGATGACCACACCCGCCAGCAAATATCCCAGAACGCTTCCAAGTCCCAGGCGTTTGGCAAATGGCACGCAAACGAGGGCTGCGACCAAAAAAACCAGTGCTTGTTGAAGAAACAGTTGATTCATAACAACGTCGGGTACATGTGGGAGTTGATGTATTCGGTTGGAGCAATCTGCGCAGGATCCACACTGCCATCCACCAGCCCATTAAGCAAATCCTTGTAAGCCGTGGCAAAACGCAGACATTCGGGGCGGGTCGCCAGATTGGCGTGGTGCACCACAAAAGGCGGCAGGTAGTGCATCTGGCACAAGTGGGCGGTTTGTTCGAATGGCCGTAAAAATTCGGTCACCCTGAAACGATTTCTGCCGCCTTCGCGATACACCTCCTGCGAGCCTCCCGCAGTCAGGCAGTTAAACACATACTTGCCTTGTAACTGGCGGCCGTTTTTGCCGTATGCCCACCCGTATTCCAGCACCAGGTCAATCCATTGTTTCATCAGCGGCGGACAACTGTACCAGTAAAACGGATGATGCCACACGATGATGTCGTGCTCCAGCAACAACGATTGTTCGGAACGGATATCGATGTCAAAATCCGGATAACATTCGTAGACATCGTGAAAAGTCGTGCCCGGCAGATTTTGGACTGCGTTAATCAAAGTTTTGTTGACGATAGAATCCTCAAACCGGGGGTGAAAGAACAAAACGAGAACCTTGCGTAGCATAGGGCAATTATACGCACTCTGTTTTTAAGTTGCTGTGAACTCTTTGACTGAGGAAAATATTTACAAATAATTGTTTTATAATTTGGAAGCCTATTTAAAACGATTTATTTTTGTCTCGAATTAAGTGCTTCTTTTACAGCGATTTGTCTGTCCAAATTATTCAAGCCATGAAAAAACAACCCGGCCATCGCCAGCACAATGTTTCCGACGCCGATTTGTACGTTCAGTGCATGACTGCCATTAGAAATGCCCACCGGGACATGGAGTTTTTCACACAATACGGCT
>JANRLZ010000182.1:0-7538 GCA_033762055.1 Saprospiraceae bacterium | reverse complement strand
ACAGCGGTAGTTATTGAAAAAAATCAGGCGAACCTTGTTTGAATTTTCAAATAAAATTTGTTACTTTTGACACAAAATAAAAATGGCCATGTTTGCACCCTTAACCGAACCGTTGACCAGCGCTGCAGCCTATCTTGAGTTGGAGCGACATGCGGAGGTGAAACACGAGTTTCACTTTGGAAAACTACTGCCAATGCCCGGAGAATCTAAAAATGCGAACAGGATTGCACCAATCTGACCCTACATTTTGCGCGTCCTTTGCGCAGGAAAAATTTTGAAACATTTGACCACGATGTCAAAGTCGAGGTAACGCCCGACGGTATTTATCGGTATCCTGATTTTGTTGTGGCACACAAAGCCGATGATGCCGATGCTTATTTAATCCATTTTCCAATCTTGCTGGCCGAGGTGGCTTCCGAAGAATCTTGGCGCACCCATACGGTCGTCAAGCGGAGGGAATACCTTAAACTTCCTTCCTTAAAATATTATCTTACCATTAGTCAGGACGAGATGCATGTCGAATTGTGCAGTCGCAACGAAGAAGGCGCCTGGGAATATGAAATGCTGAATGCCCCCGACGAGCGGGTTCGGCTCTCCTTGTTCGAACTTGACATTACCCTGGCGGCGCTTTACGAGGAAGTTGTTTTCGGGCAGGAATAACAGCCTGTTACATCTCGAAGCGAAGGTGTTTCACCGTAATACTTTTGTTCATCAGTTGTTTGAGCGAGCCCACGCCGATGGAAAGGTGCGTTTTGGCGAACTGGGCGGTCACTACCTTGTCGCTGGCTTCGGTTTTTACGCCGTCGGCGGTCATGGGCATGTCGCTTACCAGCAACAGCGCGCCTGCCGGCATCTGGTTTTTGAATGCTGCGACAAAAAGAGTGGCCGTTTCCATGTCAATCGCGATACATCGAAGATCGCGCAGTTTTTGTTTGAAATCTTCGCGGTGTTCCCACACCCGTTTGTTGGTGGTGTACACGACTCCCGTCCAGTAATCGCGTTCGTATTCGCGGATGGTTGTCGAAACGGCTTTTTGCAATGCAAAGGCGGGCAGGGCGGGCAGTTCGGGCGGCAGGTAGTCGTTGCTGGTTCCCTCTCCGCGAATTGCGGCAATGGGAAGGATAAGATCGCCGATTTGGTTTTTTCCGGTTTTTAGTCCGCCGCATTTTCCCAAAAACAACACGGCTTTCGGCTTGATGGCTTCGAGCAGGTCAATCACCAGGCCGGCGTTCGGGCTGCCGATCCCGAAATTGATGATGGTGATTCCCTCGGCGGTTGCGGCCTGCATGGGTCGCTCAAGACCGTAAATATTGACGTGGTGTTGTTCGGCAAAATCCTTGACATAGCCTGCGAAGTTGACCAGCAGAATGTACTCGCCGAATTCATGCAGCGGCATTCCGGTGTATCGGGGCAGCCAGTCTTTGACAATCTGAACCTTGGCGGCTTTTTCTTTCTCAAAATTTTCCTGTTTCAAATGATCCAGATCCTCCTGTGAAAGAGGCGTTCGGGGAGTGGATTCCTGTTGCATATTGTTAAGTTTTGGATGGCAAAATTCCTTAGAAACTGTTTTAAATTAGCCAGAGTGGGTGAAAAATTTGTGTAAATACAGTTTCAAAACACCCGAAGCAGCAAGTGGTTGGCGCAAAACACACGGAGTAGCGATGCAAATTCAAAAACCGCTCTATCTTTCGCCCCATCATTTTCAAAACTAAAACTCTTCTTTGTATGGCAAATCTTTGGGTACGCAAACCTCTTTCTCAACTTTTGGCGCAAGCCGGCGACTCCGAGAAGGGTCTGAAACGGACGCTCGGCGCCTGGAACCTCGTGGCGCTGGGAATCGGGGCGATCATCGGTGCAGGTTTATTCGTACGCACCGCCGCTGCTGCTGCGGAAGCGGCCGGCCCATCCGTAACGCTTTCTTTTGTGGTGGCCGCCATCGGCTGCGCATTTGCCGGATTGTGCTATGCAGAATTTGCCGCCATGATTCCAATTGCAGGGAGCGCTTACACTTATGCCTATGCCACCATGGGCGAATTTGTGGCCTGGATCATTGGTTGGGCCCTCATTATGGAATATGCCCTCGGCGCTGCCACAGTTTCGATTGCATGGAGCGAATATTTAAACAAGCTATTAGGAGGGGCCATACCATTTGAGTGGTGCCATAGTCCAATGGAGGGCGGTATCATGAATGCTCCGGCGCTTATTATCCTCCTGGCGCTTACGCTGGTGCTGATAAAAGGAACCCAGGAGTCGGCCTTTCTGAATGCCATTATTGTGGCCATCAAGGTGTCTATCGTATTGATTTTTATCGCAGTGGGCTGGAGTTATGTAAATCCTGCCAACCATGTTCCGTACATGATTCCGGAAGGCACGCCCGGGCATGAAGGTATGTTCAAGCATGGGTGGGGCGGCGTTTTAGGCGGTGCGGCTATTGTGTTTTTTGCCTTTATTGGTTTTGATGCGGTATCCACCGCCGCTCAGGAAGCCAAAAAGCCCGAACGCGACATGCCGATCGGTATCCTCGGCTCCCTGGCTGTTTGCACTATTTTATACATCCTGTTCTCGCACGTTTTGACCGGCGTAGCCAACTGGACCGAATTTAAAACGGCCGGCAAGGAAGCCTCGGTGGCTTATGCCATCGAAACCTACATGAAAGGCTACGAATGGCTGGGTACGGCGGTTACGGTGGCGATTCTCGCTGGTTTTTCATCGGTGATACTGGTGATGTTGCTCGGACAGAGCCGTGTGTTCTATTCAATGGCCAACGACGGGCTTATTCCGAAGGTGTTCTCCGAATTGCACCCGAAATACCGCACGCCTTACAAATCCAACTGGCTGTTGTTTTTGTTCGTCGGCGCTTTTGCCGCTTTTGTGCCCGGCAGCATGGCCGGCGACCTTACCTCGTTTGGTACCCTGCTGGCTTTTGTGCTGGTAAGTATCGGCGTGTTGGTCATGCGCCGCTCCAATCCCGAGCAGCCGCGTCCGTTCCGTACGCCGCTGGTGCCACTGGTACCCATTCTGGGCGCCCTGATTTGTACCGGTATGATCATAGCCATTGACCCCTTCACCCTCAAAGCCGCTTTCGGCTGGATGGTACTGGGTTTCCTGGTGTACTTTGGCTACAGCCAGCGACATAGCAAGTTGCAATAATGTTTTTTCATCTATGACAATGTTTGAGGGGAGTTTCGCCTTTCCTCAAACATTGAGGCTGTCTAAAGTTTTTTGATGGATTGACTTTTAAAGTATTTTGAGGTTAGACGAGGTGAATTTTGCAGCCATAGCCGGAAATTATGGCTGCAAAATTTAACGAAGTCGGAACCCCAAAGACTTGTAAGGCAGCCGTTGAAAAATTTTAGACAGCCTCATTTTCAACCCACCTACCGCCCAGGCATGCTCATTTCCGCCATAGTTGCTACTGCCAAAAACAACGTAATCGGTAAAGACAACCAGATACCCTGGTATTTACCCGCCGATCTTGTTTATTTCAAAAAAACCACGATGGGGCATCACCTGATCATGGGACGGAATTGTTTTCGCAGCATAGGCCGCCCCTTGCCCAAACGCACCAATATTGTGGTGACGCGCGACCCGTTTTTTACGGCTGATGGGGTTCTCGTGGCCCATTCGGTAGAAGAAGCGCTCGGCATGGCTTATGATGGCGGAGAGCAGGAGGTGTTTGTCATTGGAGGCGGAGAAATTTATCGGGAAACAGCAGATCTCTGGGACCGGGTATACCTAACCGAAGTAGACCTGGAAGTAGAAGGCGATGTTTTTTTTCCGGAGATTGCCCCCGATGAATGGAAAGAAACCTGGCGTGAGGCACATCCGCCCGACGAAAAAAATAAACACGCTTATGTTTTTCGCTTGCTGGAGCGAATCGTGGAAGAAGGCGTGGAATAGAGTTTTTACGATTTTACCTCCTTTTTTGCCCGGGTTTACGGTTGTTTTCCCCGGATAAAAGTTGTTCATGCCGTGCCGGAATCCCGGACGAAATTTTTTGCTTCAAATTCTTTGAATAATAATCCTCCCTTTTTTTATACTTTTGCACCCGAATTTCGCGGAAAGAGTCGGGTGATCGGGCATAAAAAGTTGGATGCGGTTGGTATATTGAAGGAAAGTTGCACTTTTCTGTCAAATAACACATACATCTGACGCCCTGGCGCAACTTCTTTTTTCTGCGGGTACCCTACCCGAATCCGGTTTTCCACAATCGTGCTTACACACACCAATCAAGTCTGGTTATTGACACATGGAAAAGAAGCGACTGCTCCTTATCACGCAAGAACTCGCGCCTTATACCGAGGGCACTGACATTTCTGAACTCGTAGGTAAATTGCCCAAATTTTTTGCCGACCAAGGTTTTGAACTTCGCATCCTGATGCCGCGCTATGGCGTGGTTAACGAACGCCGTCACCGGCTCCACGAAGTAGTTCGACTGAGCGGGATGAATATTATCGTGGACGACGACGACTATCCATTGCTCATCAAGGTCGCTTCACTGCCCAATTCGCGTTTGCAGGTTTATTTCCTTGACAACGAGGAGTTTTTTAAACGCAAACAGGTTTTTGAAGACGATCATGGCAAGCCTTTCGAAGACAATGCCGATCGTGCCGCCTTCTTTTGCAAAGGCGCCATCGAAACAGTAAAAAAATTCGGCTGGCCACCCGATTTCGTGATGTGCCAGGGCTGGATGACCAGTCTGCTGCCGCTGTACCTTCGAACTGCCTACAAAACAGAGCCGATTTTCGCGAATTCTCAAATTATTTACGGCGCCTATGATACGCCGCTCGAACGCGAAGGCGGCGAACGTTTTTTCCAAAAAGCAGCCATCAATAACATTACCAAAAAGCACCTCGAGCCCTATCGCGATGGCGAAGGACTCTCGATGCACAAAGGCGCCGCTCATTATGCCGATGCGGTTATCATTGGCAGCGAAACGCTCGATACCAACGTTCCGCATCTGTCGTTGGCTGGCGAGAAACCGGTGCTCCCCTGGGAGCCTGCCGAAACTGCGCTGCCCGGCTATCTCGAATTCCTCAAAGGACTTACAGAAGGGGTTACAGCATAAGAAATTGCACCGCTCAGGGTTCCGGCGTTTTCAATTGAACAGGTTCTCCTTCAATTTGAAACGCCGGAATCTTTTACCGGAAACCGGCGCCTGCACCATACCCGGGAAGTCTGTATTTTTTTTTCAATTAAATTGATTTCAGTCCAACCCGAAACGCCTATTTCCCGTCCTGCCAATTACACCATACGATCTCTCTTACACATGAAGCAAAAACTCCCGGCGCTCGCCGGTATTCTCCTCGCCGCCTTTGCGCTGTGGGTTGGCTGCAAAGAACCCAGCCCGTTGGGCGCTGAATTACTTGGTGATGAATTCGCCGATTTTGAATATACCGAAGACATAGAAATCAAGTGTACCATCGAAAGGGAAGACAGCAGCCTTACGTCTGACCGCAGTTCGACTGCAGAGTATTTTCTCTGTGGCGAACTCGATGATACGCAATTTGGCCGATCGCGCGCCGATATTTATGCCTTGTTGCTGGGCGAAACCCTCAACCCGGCATTTGACAGTGCCACCCAGGTCTTTGACAGCCTCGTGCTCTATTTGCGCTACGATGTGAATGGTTTTTATGGCGACACCACCCTGCCCCAAACGCTTCAGGTATTCCGCTTCGATGACGGAGCCATAATGAGCGACAACGAAGATTATTACTCGAACGATGTTTTTACTGCGACGCAGGAAATCGGCCGTGTAGAAAATTTCTTGCCGCGCCCCACCACGCAGGACAGTTTGTTTGAAGGTGTGGAAGGGCCGTTTCTGCGCGTTGTACTCCATCCGGCTTTTGGCCTGGAATTATTCAATCTTGACAGCGCATCATATGCGACCGACTCGGTCTTTATTTCCAAGCTGCGGGGTTTCAAAATTACCGCTACTTCCAACGGCGCCGCTATCATGGCCTTCGACTTGAACGATAACAGCCTGAGTCGTATGCGCTTGTATTACCATGAAAAATCGGACACGACGCTGAAGAACTTTGATTATTATTTCAAAGGAGTTAACAAGTTCAATGCCTTTTATCACGATCATGAAGACGGCGGCCAGCGACCCGCCAGTGTGGCCATTGGCCAGGAAATTGGCGACCGGATCTATGTGCAGGGGATGCATGGCGTACGTGCCAAATTAGAATTCCCCTCGGTGCAATTATTGAATGATATTGCGGTTAATCAGGCCATTCTTGAATTAACCGTTGTCAACGACGAAACTCCGCTAACACTTGAACCCGCCGACCAGTTGTTCCTGACCAAATTGCAGGGCGATACCACCTTCATCACCACCAGCGATGTTGCCTATTCTTTCGGCCCCACCCTGACTGGCGGATTTATTAATTTTGGCGGCACCCCCAAAAAAGGAATTGCAGAAGATGGTAGCGTGGTGACGCGCTATCGCCTCACCCTCAGCGAAGAATTTCAACATTTTGTAGACGACGACAACAGCACAGATACCAAAAAACGTACCGTCTACCTGAATGTTTATCCACGCAGCCGCACCGCAGGTCGGGTCGTATTTTACGGCCCTCAAAGTGCAAATGCCGACCTGAAAGCGAAGGTTAAAATGAAGTACACCCGTTTGAAATAAAAAAACGGTTGCCCCCCAAAACCGGAGTGTTTAGAAACTGATTGCTCACCACTAATACGCCCGCCTATGTGTGGAATTGTCGGCTACATCGGCCCTAAAAAAGCCTATCCGATCCTGATTAAAGGACTTACACGACTTGAATACCGTGGCTATGACAGTGCAGGCGTTGCCTTGCAAAACGGTTCGTTGCGGGTGTTTAAAAAGAAAGGCAAGGTAGCCGATCTGGTCGCCTTCGCCAAAGATAAGGATACCAGCGGCCATGTCGGCATAGGGCATACCCGTTGGGCAACACACGGCAAACCCGACGATACCAACGCGCATCCGCATGCCAGCGCCAGCGGTCGGTTGGTGCTGATTCACAACGGTATTATTGAAAATTATGCCGTACTGAAAAGCGCTTTGATGCGCCATGGCTATACATTCGTCAGCGAGACGGATACCGAAGTGTTGGTTAATCTCATCGAAGAAGTACAAAAAAAAGAAAACCTCCCCATCGAAGAAGCCGTAAGACAGGCCCTTACCCAGGTGCACGGCGCTTATGCCATTGTGGTGCTCGACCGCGATGACCCCAACAAAATCGTCGCCGCCCGGCAATCAAGTCCGCTGGTGGTAGGCATCGGAAAAGGCGAGTTTTTAATTGGATCGGATGCCACGCCGATTGTTGAACATACAAAAAATGTGGTTTATCTGAATGACGGAGAAGTAGCTACCTGTGTGTTGGGACAAGAATTAAGCGTCAAAACCCTGCGCAACGAAACCACCACACCGCGTGTCCACGAGATCGAACTGGAAATTGAGCAACTTGAAAAAGGCGGTTATGATTATTTCATGCTCAAGGAAATATTTGAGCAGCCGACCACCATTGCCGAATGTATGCGAGGCCGTATGGATGCAGAGG
>JANRLZ010000181.1:0-8961 GCA_033762055.1 Saprospiraceae bacterium | reverse complement strand
TCGATGGCATTGTGGAAGGCCTCGGCACCCTGGAAATGATGCCCGATGGCTACGGGTTTCTCCGTTCGCCGGATTATAATTACCAGACTTCGCCCGATGATATTTATGTGTCGCCTTCGCAGATCAAACTTTTTGGTCTCAAAACCGGCGATACCGTACGTGGCGCCATTCGCCCGCCCAAAGAAGGTGAGAAATATTTTGCCCTGCTTAAAGTAAGCAAGATCAACGGCCTGGATCCCAAGGATGTACGCGACCGCGTTCCGTTCGACTACCTGACCCCGCTTTTCCCTACTTCAAAATTCAACCTGCTGATCAGCCCCACGGGGCGAGATTTCGGCAACCGGATTGTGGATTTATTTACGCCGATCGGCAAGGGACAACGTGGCCTGATCGTAGCACAGCCTAAAACGGGGAAAACATTTCTGCTCAAGGATATTGCTAACTCCATTACCAAAAATCACCCGGAGTGTTACGTCATCATCCTTTTGATTGACGAACGTCCGGAAGAGGTAACCGATATGCGCCGCAGCGTGAAGGCCGAAGTCGTCGCTTCCACTTTTGATGAAGCGGCCGACAACCATGTGCGACTGGCCAATATTGTACTGGAAAAATCCAAAAGGATGGTGGAATGCGGCCACCATGTCGTCATTCTACTCGATTCCATTACCCGTATGGCGCGTGCCTACAACACCGTGGCGCCAGCCAGTGGCAAGGTACTTTCGGGCGGTGTGGAAGCCACTGCGCTCCAAAAACCCAAAAAATTCTTCGGCGCCGCACGCTCTATCGAAAACGGCGGCTCATTAACCATCCTGGCTACCGCCTTGATTGATACCGGCTCAAAAATGGATCAGGTTATCTTCGAAGAATTTAAAGGCACCGGCAACATGGAGTTACAACTCGATCGCAACCTTGCCAACCGCCGCCTCTATCCAAGTATTGACCTTACCAAATCCAGTACGCGCCGGGAGGATTTGTTGCTCGACAAGGAAACCTTGCAACGTATGTTTATCCTGCGCAACCACCTGGCCGATATGAAGCCGGAGGAAGCCATGGAATTCATGAAAAAACAAATGATGCATACCAGCAGCAACGAAGAATTCCTGGAAGGGATGAATCGTTGATTGCGATAGGAATCCGTCTGAAGTTATACCCAATTGAATAGGATTTGGAAGGGATAACACCTTGAACAAGGCTTTTACTGCCTCTTAGCCATGCCGCAGCCAATATTAAGTGTCAGGGAGATGAGCGCCTCCGACATTCCGCTCATTATACAATATTGGTTGTCGGCTACCCCTGCATACCTGCAGGGAATGGGTGTTGACCTGTCAAAAATGCCGGCAAAGGAGCAATGGGAGGCGATGCTCAACACACAGCTTACGCAGGATTATGACCAAAAGGCATCTTATTGCATCATCCTGGAAATTGACGGCAAGGCCATCGGCCATTGTAATGTAAACAAAATCGAATACGGAAAAGAGGCTTATATGCACCTGCATATCTGGGATGTAACCAACCGGAAACGAGGTTGGGGCGCCCGGCTGGTTCGCATGGCTATACCCTGTTTTTTTAACAATTTACAGTTAAAAAAACTCTGTTGCGAGCCCTGGGCTTTGAACCCTGCGCCCAATAATACGTTGAAGAAAATCGGTTTCCGCTTTGTTAAACGCTATACCACGACACCGGGTTATCTCAACTTTGAACAGGAGGTAAATCTGTGGGAATTAGAAGCCGAATTTTTGACAGATTTTGCCTGATTCCAATTAAATTTCTGCAGAGAAATATCGCGCGAGTCCCCCTACCTTCGCCATCGAATTTTCGCAACATCCAATCCATGTTCAACAAACGCATCCGTAAAGTCGCCGTTCTGGGTTCCGGCCTGATGGGAACCGGAATCGCCGCCCATCTCGCAGGCTGCGGCCTGGAAGTCCTGCTGCTCGACCTTCCCACCGAAGGCAATCGCAATAAAATTGCCGCCGATTCGCTGGTCAATGCATTGAAAGCCAAACCAGCACCTTTTTACGACAACAAATTTGCCCAACGCATATCTGTCGGCAATTTCGAAGACGATTTCCCCAAAATCAAGGATTGCGACTGGATCATTGAAGTGGTTGTCGAACGTTTGGATATTAAAAAACAGATTTACGAAAAGGTAGAGCTTCATCGCGCCAAGGGCTCGCTGGTAACTTCCAATACCTCCGGTATTCCCATTCATCTAATGGCTGAAGGACGCAGCGATGACTTTAAAAAGAACTTTTGCGGCACGCACTTCTTCAACCCCGTGCGCTACATGCGCTTGTTGGAAATCATCCCCACTGCCGATACCGACCCGGCCGTTACGGCATTTTTTATGCACTATGGCGATGTGATTTTGGGCAAACAAACCGTGCTTTGCAAAGACACGCCTGCCTTCATAGCCAATCGCGTAGGGGTGTACGCCATGGCCAAAATTTTTCAACTTACCCACGAACTCGAAATAGGCATAGACACCGCCGACGCCCTTACCGGCCCGGCTATCGGCCGGCCCAAAACCGGCACTTTCCGTCTGGCAGATCTGGTGGGCATGGATACGGCAGTACACGTCATTAACGGCATGCGGCAAAATTGTCCCGACGACGAACAAATTTCAAAAATGGAAGTGCCGGGATTTTTGACTTTTCTGACTGAAAACAAATTTTACGGCAATAAGTCGGGACAGGGTTTTTACAAAAAAACGGGGGAAAAAGATGCCAAAGGCCGTCCGGTCGTGCAGGCCCTGAACCTGAAAACACTGGAATACGCTGTTTCGCAAAAAGAGAAGTTGCCGATACTCGATACGCTGAAGCAAATAGAAGAACTGCCGCGACGTATAAAAGCAGTTTTCAAAGGCGCCGACAAAGGGGCGGTTTTGTTGCAACGTTCATTTCTGGGGTTGTTTGCCTATGTTTCCAACCGCGTACCGGAGATTTCAGACACCGTTTATGCCATAGATGATGCCTTGCGGGCCGGTTTTGCCTGGGAAGCCGGGCCATTTCAGTATTGGGACATGGCCGGCGTGGCGGAATGCGCAGAACTCGCCGAAAAACAGGGCGAAAAAATCGGCGACTGGGTGAAAGAAATGCTGGCAGCCGGAAATACGACTTTTTATAAAACCGAAAGCGGCAAACGCCTGTGTTACAATCCCTTAAGCAAGCAGTATGAGCCATTGCCCGGTGGAGAGGCATTTATTCTGCTGGATGCTTACCGTTCGCAAAAACCGGTGTACAGCAACCCGGAATGCACCCTGCACGATATTGGCGACGGTGTGCTGTGCCTCGAATTCCATTCCAAGATGAATGCCATTGGCGAAGGCATTTTGCGCGGCATCAACGATTCGATTCAAATTGCCGAAGAACAAGGCTGGAAAGGACTGGTGATCGGCAACAATGCCCAGCAATTTACCGTCGGCGCCAATCTGATGATGGTGGCTATGATGGCTTTTGAGCAAAACTGGGACGAACTGAACATGGCCACCCATTTTTTTCAGCAAACCTCCATGCGGATTCGTTATTCGGCGGTGCCGGTGGTGATCGCTACCCAGGGCTATGTGTTTGGCGGCGGTTGCGAGTTTTCCATGCACGCCGATGCGGTGGTGGCAGCAGCAGAAAGTTACATCGGACTGGTGGAAGTGGGCGTGGGTATCATCCCGGGAGGTGGCGGCACCAAGGAATTTGCCTTGCGTCTTTCTGATGAGATCAGCCGGGAAGGAGACGTGCAGATTCCGCGTTTGATTGATAAATTTAAAACCATTGCCACAGCCCAAGTGGCGACTTCTGCGTATGAGGCGTTCAACTACGGTTATTTGCTGCAGCAGAAAGATGAAGTAGTACACAACACGGCGCGCAACATCAGCGAAGCCAAGAAAAAAGTGCTCGAACTCGCTGATAATTACGTAAAACCAATTCCGCGCAAGGATATTTATGTGCTTGGCCGAACCGGTTTGGGCGCCTTGTATATCGCTGCACACTCCCTCAAACTGGGCAATTACGCCAGCGAGCACGATATAAAAATTGCCCGGAAAGTAGCCTGGGTACTTTGTGGCGGCGATCTGACCAGCGCCCAACAGGTGTCGGAACAATACCTGCTCGACATAGAACGCGAAGCTTTTTTGAGCCTTTGTGGCGAGCAAAAAACCCTGGAGAGAATTCAGTACATGCTGGAAAACGGCAAACCGCTGCGTAATTGATCAGGCGAATACCACATGACAAAAAAAACTGCTGCTTTTCTGTCTACTGTCGGCCATCCGTTTTTATTGTTGCCGTTGGTATTGGCATTGCTTTCTGTTCATCGTGTGGGCTGGGAAGCAGCCTGGCCGGTTTTAAGTGTTATTTGGGGAAGTTTGCTTGTAATGACCCTGTTTTTGGTGTTCCGAAAACGGAGGGGTAAAATTTCCAATTGGGATGTGTCGGCAAGACATGAGAGAGGCAATAATATTTACCGTCCGCTTTTGGTGCTTATTACAGGGGTGGCGCTGCTGTTGTACGGGTTCAAACTACCTTTCCTGGAAGAAGCGCTTTTTTTTGGCCTGTTAATGGCGGTGAGTTATATCATCAACGCACGCATAAAAATTTCTCAACACACGCTCATTGCGTTTTATCTGGCTGCACTTACTTTGCCGGTATTACCCTGGACTGGGTTGTTATTACTTTGTTTGGCCCCGTTTATCGCCTGGTCGCGGGTGGTGCTCGGTCGACATCAAAAAAACGAGGTGTTGCTCGGCGCCTTGACAGGACTGGTTTTCGGTTTTTTGCAAGGTTGGCTATTCGGTTAAATACAAAGGGTAACACACATTGTGCTAAATTTTTCTTCCGGTTTGTCAAACACCTACCCTGCCTCTGTCGCCGAATCTTTTTTCCGAATATTTCATGAACATCCGGCTATGGTGGTACGCGCACCCGGCCGGATCAATCTGATCGGTGAACACACCGACTATAACGAAGGCTTTGTTTTGCCCGCCGCTATTGACCGTGCCATTTGGCTGGCTTTGTCGCCTCGTTCCGACCGGAAGATCCATTTGCACGCCCTGGATATGGAGGCCGAATTTCAATCTGAATTGTCTTCGTTGCAAAAGTCTTCCCTGATTTGGCCCGACTACCTGCTCGGTTGTTTTGCAGAATTATTAAAAGACGGACACCTGCTTTCCGGTGTAAATGTGGTTTTTGGGGGTAATATTCCTATCGGGGCCGGGCTCTCCAGCTCCGCTGCATTGGAGAGCGGGTTGTTATTCGCACTGAATGAACTGTTTATGCTGGGACTCGACCGCCTGGCATTGGCCCGGCTCGCCCAGCGTGCCGAAAATCAGTTTGTCGGTACGCAATGTGGCATCATGGACATGTTTGCCTCACTTATGGGGCAGGAAACATGTGCGCTCAAACTGGATTGCCGCGATCTATCCTTTGAAACCATCCCGCTGCAGGACGAAAATGCCGCCTTGCTGCTGTGCGATACCGGGGTAAAACACCAGTTAGCCCATTCGGCCTACAACACCCGCCGGGCAGAATGTGAAGAAGGGGTAGGAGCGTTGCGCCGCTACTATCCGGAAATCCGCAGTCTGCGAGACGTAAGCCTCGATATGCTTGAAACAGAAAAGAAACACCTGCGTGAGCTCGTGTACCGGCGATGTAAATTCGTCATAGAAGAAAACCAACGGGTCGAATCGGCCTCGTTACTGCTACAAACCAATGGATTACAAGCCATTGGATCCCTGCTTTATGCCAGCCACGACGGACTGCGGCGGGCCTACGAAGTCAGTTGTCGCGAGCTCGATTTTTTGGTGGACCATACACCCGACAGCCTTTCTTTCTATGGAGCGAGAATGATGGGGGGCGGGTTTGGCGGTTGTACGTTAAATGTATTGAAGAAAGAAAGCGTGGCGGATTTCAGCGCATATCTTACGCAGAAATACCGCGATAAATTTAACCGGGAGTTGCGTTGCTGGGAGGTAAAGATTGCTGAAGGCGTGTCAAAATGTTGAATAAGAAACGGGGGTATAATAGGTTGTGAAGTTCAGGCAGTTTATTTTTCACCCGTTCCTTATAGTTGACGCAATTTGGTTATGAGAATGGCCGGGGATCACAATTTGACAATCAATTATTTCAACCCGATAAACCTTCATAAACCATGATCAACTGACTATAAAACTCCTATTTATGAATATTCTGGTTACCGGCGGCGCCGGATTTATCGGTTCGCACACGGTGGTTTCGCTGGCAGAAGCAGGGTTTAACCCGGTCATTGTAGATGACTTTTCCAATTCAGAACCCGCTGTTTTGGCAGGACTCAAACAATTACTGGGGCGTGAGGTGCCCTGCCATGTGCTCGACTGTAATAACTATCCTGCCATGCGACGGGTTTTAAAAGACGAAAAAATAGAAGGCGTTATTCATTTCGCCGCTTTTAAAGCCGTGGGCGAATCCATGCAGGAGCCACTGGCCTATTACCAGAACAACCTCGGCGGTTTGTTTACATTGCTTGATGCCATGCTGTCGGAAGAAGTAGGCACCATTATTTTTTCCTCCTCCTGCACGGTATATGGAGAGCCGGATGGATCACCTGTTACCGAACTGACCCCGGTAAAGCCCGCCACTTCCGTGTATGGCAATACCAAACAAATGGGAGAAGAAATCTTGCGCGATGTGGCAGGCGCTAAACCGGTCAAAGCCATCTCTTTGCGCTATTTTAACCCGATAGGCGCACACCCATCCGGACTGATTGGCGAACTGCCTAACGGGGTGCCCAGTAACCTGGTACCATTTTTGACGCAAACGGCAGCCGGACTGCGCCCCGCATTGACGATTTTCGGCGGTGATTATCCGACCCCCGACGGAACGTGCATCCGCGATTTTATACACGTTATGGATCTTGCCGAGGCGCATGTTGCCGCCCTTCGCTATGCCATGCAACAACCTGCTGAAGGCTTCTACGACGTATTCAACCTCGGAACCGGGCAGGGACACAGTGTTTTGGAACTCGTAAAAACATTTGAGGCAGTGAGTGGCAGATCGCTACCCTACTCCATTGGGCCACGACGGGAGGGCGACATTGTTGCGGTTTGGGCGGATGTGAAAAAATCTGGTGAAAAATTGGGTTGGCACGCCTCCAGAACCCTCCAACAGGCATTGGAAGACGCCTGGCGCTGGCAAACACACCTTGACCCGAAGAAATAAGAACAAAATGCAAATGAGCCGATCGGTATTTTCATTTCCAAAACGATGCAACTACCTTTGTCCACTGTTTTACCTAAATCATGCTCCCATGAAAAGTACGTTCCTCTCTTTATCCGCTTCGCTTCTCTTTTTTTTCGCCTCAATGACATTGCAGGCACAATCCAGTATCAAAACAAAAGCCGAAGTTTTTCCTAAAGTGCTGAAGACCGCCGAATGGGCCAAATTTGACTACATGAAAAATGTGGACATGGCACAACGCGGCGACTACCATGCCATGAAAAATCTGCTGGATTTCAGTGGCACGGTTGACGGCGTAGAAGCCATCCAGCACGCTACTACCTGTCTTGAACTCATTCTTGAAGTATCGGACGAGACATTTGCCTCCGCTGTATCGGTAACGCAGCCAAAATTGAAAAAGATTCTGCTCGATCGCCTTGTGTTGGCACAGGGACGCACTAAAAAGACAGATTTACAAAAACCCATCCAGGAATGGGCGCCGCTCACCTGGGATGCCCTGAACGGTAAAATGGTAGTATCCTGTATGAAGCCATCTTCCGAACTTTCTGAGGAAGAGATGAATGAAAAACGTGCTCAAAAAGAAAAAGCGCAATTAGAATCCCAGGGAAAACAGTGAAAATTCACCTTCTACCGGTGCTTATCAGCGCCCTCCTTCTTGGCTCGTGCGCTGTTTCAAAGGGAAAGAAAACGTCCCATGATCGTGATTTGGAATTGCTCGTCGCTTATATGATCGGCGATTTTAACAGTCGCGCCCAAAGCGAGAGGGATTCTGCCTTCTTTGATATCCGGCTGCATATTCGTCCCATCTGGCTGTACGACAAAGGCAATTATTGGCTGTATGTAGAGCAGGCAACCGCGTCCGCCGAATCGAAGCCGTATCGTCAAAGGGTGTACAAAGTAGAAAAAGACGGCAAAAACGGCTTCAAAAGCATCGTTTATACCTTGCCGGATCAGGCGAACTGGGCAGGCAAATACAAAACACCGGAAGCATTTGAGGCGCTAAAACCCGCAGACTTGAGTTTGCGCGAAGGCTGTACGGTTTTTTTGAGCAAACAAAAAGACAATTCCTTTGCCGGCGCCACAAAGGGCGTGGGCTGTGAAAGTAATTTACGCGGCGCCAAATATGCCTCTTCCAGAGTAACCATTACCCCAACCATGTTATTGAGTTGGGATCAAGGTTTTAATGAAAGAGGAGAACAGGTATGGGGGGCCACAAAGGGCGGGTATGAATTTGTAAAGCAATAAAAAAGAATGTAAGGCCTGTTTGAATTTCCTTCAAACCGTCTGCACAAACAATTGATACGTAAAATGGCCTTCCGAATTTATACCAAAACCGGCGACCGCGGCGAAACAGCCCTCTTCGGTGGACGGCGCGTTCCGAAAAGCCACCTCCGCGTGGACGCTTATGGTACGGTGGATGAACTCAATTCATTTATCGGACTTTTGCGCGACTCGGTAAGCAACGACGAAGTTCGGGACTTGCTGGCGACTACCCAGCACCGGCTTTTTACTTTGGGTGCTCACCTTGCATCCGACCCGGCCAAACACCCGCCTACCCCGGATTTACTCCCTGATGATGTCGTTATGTTGGAAAATGCGATGGATGAGATGGACGAACAATTGCCGCCACTTAAAAACTTTATCCTGCCGGGTGGACACCCAACTGTATCTGTCTGCCATCTCTGCCGTACCGTGTGCCGAAGAGCGGAGCGACTGTGCGTTGCACTCGCACAATCCGGCGAACCGGTAGATGAACTGGCTT
>JANRLZ010000180.1:0-13129 GCA_033762055.1 Saprospiraceae bacterium | reverse complement strand
GTATTTTCGACGGGATGGTTTGTCGAACAAGGTGGCTTTCTTTTTCATCGTTGCACAAAATTAAGAGAGTTTTGTGTCCGGAAAAATTAGACCATCTCAAGATGCTTTTTCAAAAACTTGATGAAAACCTGCGCAATGCGTTTTGTCACTATAAGTCTGAAACCAATAGTACACCTCCAGCACAAAATGATTTTCCTCCATTTACGCCCCCTCCATTTGGTTGTATCGAAACAATTCCTCCAACTGGGCTGTGCCAATGGCGCATATTAGAAGTATGCACAGATTCAGATACTCAAACAACTTGGTTTGGCAGCACAGATGGCCCACTCCCAAGTGAAATTGCAGGTTGGCTTGATGGCGACCATGATGACGATGGGGTTCCGGATCAGGATGATGAAGATTATTCTGACTGGTATGACGAATTTACTCAATGGTGGGGCGCGCATTATGATACCGATTTAGAAGATGTATTTGATGGAGATCATGATAATGATGGAATCATAGATGCATATGATCCAGATTGGGATATCTTCTTTGGTGGACTGGAAGGACAGTTAGAAGACATAGGAGACTGGTTTGACGACGTTTGGGATGACATTACTGATTGGTGGGATGATTTATGGACACCGGAGATTGAATGCCCCTGGCCCCCTCTTAACGGGTCTGTTGAAGATCGAACCATTACATGCGAGTGGTTTTATGTACTGGATTGCGGTTCTGGCGCACCTGGGGCCAACTGGTATGATACTTTTGTAGATGTGGTACCATGTCCAGAGTGTCCCGGCTATTGGGAGTATCACGATATGTTGCGCGACAGGCTTTACGCACACTGGAATGCCGAATACACTTCTGCTATTGGTTTTTGGGACCTTTATGATTCGTATGACATTTTAGACTGGGAGTGCAATGCCTATTCGCCTTGTTTCGAATCCTGTGTGAATGAGCATTTTGCACAAACGCCGATTATTCTGGCGCCTCCTGAAGATGAACTGCCAATCACAGATTTATCAGCCGCTCTACAGGCCTGTTTTGGCCAGAGTTGTTCTCAATGTACCTATAGCGTGATATTATACATAGAGCAGCCCGTTCCTGGAAGCAGAGAAGCGTATGACTTGATCACAGGAGGAGGCTCTGCCGGTTCAGGATCTGGCTATAATGCAGGTCATACTTTTCTCAGCCTTGTTCAAACAAAGCCGGATGGCTCGGTAAAAAGAAAAACGATAGGGTATTATCCTTCAAGCTATCCTAATGGGCAGGAGGAGATTTCCGGATTTTGGTACAATGAAGACGATGCAAGCCGCTATAATATTCGCGTACAGTACAACGTTACCTCAAGCCAGTTTGAGGCGATAAAAACCAACCTCGCACAAACATATTGGATGTTTCAAATTCAATACAATAACTGCACAATAGCGGCTACCAGTCCCCTTATAGCGGCGGGCATACCCATACCTCACACATCTTGTTACGTGCCGCTCTTAGGGACAATTCAGGCAACTCCGAGCAACTTGGGAGAAGATTTAAGATCAAATTCTCAGGGAGGGAATTTCTTTTCCTCTCCCAACCACCTGCCTTTGACTGTTACTGAACTTTCAAACTGCCCGTAAGCCATGAGAAAAACGCTCAAAATTCTGCTCGTGACTTTTGTGCTTTTTACTTTAATCGCGAACCTTAGCCCTTTACATAAGATGTTTCCTCAAACACTTTCGCGAAAGTATTGCTCGGATAAGTGCTCTTTTTCGGCATATGAAGTGGGGTATGACACATTTTATACGGTCATGTACCGTTTTTCGAAATACAGAGGCAGAGACCAAAATACAGTACATCTTGTCCTGCACCGGCGGTTCACCATGAAATGGTGGGAGGTGTGGAATTGGTTTGATTATTTGTGTCATCCCCGCTGGAGGCTTCCATATGCGGAAACGGATGAAGAAACGTAAATTCAGCCTATGAAAAAAGCGCTTAAAATTTTCTTCGTAGTTTTCATTCTCTTTTTCCTGATTACGACGTTTACGCCTGTTCGCATCTTTCTTCCGCACACTTACCCGCGTAAGTATTGCGCAGATAAATGCGCTTTTTGGACCCTTGAAAAAGGAAAAGGGCATGACCCTTTTTTATCTGTCATGTACGGTTTCGAATCGTACAAAATAAAGGTAAACAAACCTAATCTTGTCCTCTACAGGAGGTTCACCATAGAATGGTGGCAGGTATGGAATTGGCTGGAGTTTTTGTGCCATCCCCGTTGGAGGCTGCCGTATGCAGAAACAGATGAAGAAACATAGTAGGGCGAACGAACCCCATCTTCCGGCAGGGGTGTGAAGCGATCCGCCTAATATTCCCAACAATAGCAAACCTTTTTGCAACATCAGCGAACCTGTCCGGCCGGGTTCCGGTATACTTTTGACCTTATATTTAAACGCCCTGATTCCAGCACGCCGGGATTTCTGTGATTTGAAAGATAAGGAACGGTGAACAGGCATTATTTTTTAGAATTTGACCCCGGCTTTTTTCGCGAATCACTTTTGTTTGGATATAATTGTCAGCGAGCATGTCGGAACCCTTAGGCTCGCAATAATCGGTCATTCTTTTCTTCATAAATATTGCTTCAATGAAAAACAATCTTTACAAACGAGAGGCATCGCCTCCAATTTCTCCCCTTTCTTTCCGATCAGGAGCAGGCTGTCATGCGTATGCTGGAAACACTGCCATCCCCTGAATTTGTTGATGCGGAGCAACACGGGCCCTTCTTCCCCCGGTTGCGCTGATTCCCATTTTTTTTAACTGGCTGACTTCTTTTAAACGGTATGGTTTGACGAGAACCCCTACTTCTCGGCTTCAAACACGCCTTCAAAAGGAGGTCTGACAAATTTTACACGCTTTTATGAAAAATTTATGCTGTGCCGTTCTCACGGCATCCGGTCTTTTTATTTCCGTAATTCACTCGGAAGCACAAACTTTCACGCAGTCGCCCGGCAACCTGTTCACTACAATGATAAGCGGCAGTATCGCCTGGGCCGACTTCGACCTTGACGGCGACATGGACGCGCTGCTCATCGGGATGCCTTCGGGCACCAACCATCCCGATACTACCAAAACATTGCTTTATCGAAACAAAGGCAATAATCAGTTTGAATTAGTTGCCAATACCGGGTTCACCGGTGTTTATATGGGTGGAGCAGCCTGGGCAGACATGAACAACGACGGATGGCCCGACCTGGCCTTGTGTGGGGCGACCAAAATATCATCGGGGGTCTCGACGGTTACGGGGCTTGCGACGAAAGTGTACAAAAACAACGGCAACGGTACGTTCACTGCGGTTGGCATATTCACAGGGCTTAACCAAGGATCGGTCGCCTGGGGCGATTACAACAATGACGGATTCAAGGATTTGTTGGTAACCGGGAGTTCGACCTTTGGCAATGGCCCGGGCAATACCCTGCTTTATAAAAACAACAAAAACAACACATTCAGTGCCGTCAATGTCACGCTGCCGGGTATATCGGAAGGAGAAGGGCGTTGGGGCGACTACGACAACGACGGGCGGCTTGATATCCTGCTCACGGGCGGCAATTATGCCAACAACAACACAGTAACCCCCGGCACCTATCTCTATCACAATGACGGCAACGATCACTTCAGCGATGCCGGCGCGGGACTTGTTGCACTAAAAAACAGTTCTGCCGACTTTGGCGACTACGACAATGATGGTCGCCTCGATATTGCGCTGATTGGTACCGACGCCTCCGGTTTTCAGTACATAAAGGTTTATCACAACCAGCATGACGGCACTTTTTCCGATGTTTCTTCCGGGCTGGAAAGCGCCTCCAACGGCGTTGTAAGATGGGGCGATTTCAATCAGGACGGTTATGCCGATATGGTCATTGCCGGAACGGATAATGGGCATGGAACGATTTACAAATATGCCGGCAATGACCGGTTCACCGCCGGATCATTTGGTTTTTACCCCAACTACGGAGCCGATCTGAATGTTACCGACATAAACCTCGACGGCAAACTGGATTTTTCCGTAACCGGCACAAATGGCGTTACCTATTTTACCAATAGCTCTACCACTGCCAACACCGCTCCTCCAGCGCCCACCGGCACACAAGCGTTTGCCTCAACCGGCAAAGTATTGCTTACCTGGACAGCGCCTTCCGACGACCTTACGGCCAGTAATGGCCTGAGTTACAACCTGATGATCGGAACGACAGGCGGCAATTGCAACATCGTGTCTCCGGCGGCCAACCTGGCAACAGGCCGGCCTTATATTACCGGGCCGGGCAATGCAGGCAACCAGAACTGGCAATGGCTTGAGTTGCCAAATGGCGCCTATTACTGGAAGGTGCAGGCAGGCGATGCGTCCTATGCCAACTCGGGTTATTCCACCCAGGGTAGTTTCACAATCCCCGGCGCAAGTCTGGTGGTTCATATTAATTCGACCGACGAGGTAAGTATTTGCAATGGCGGCTCAACCGTGCTGACCGCAGAAACATATCCCGCCGCATCGGCATATCAGTGGTATAAAAACGGCAGCGCGATATCGGGCGCGGTGAGCAGCAGTTATACGGTTACCACAACCGGCCAGTACTATGTAGAGGCCAAAACAACCGGCAGTTTTGTCCGATCCACCAACACCATCACCGTCAATACATCGGCAGCAGTCGAACCCCCAACGGTCAGCAACGGCAGCGGGTGTTATGGCACCCCCATCACCCTCACCGCTTATTGTGGTGACAACGCTTCCTATTGTAAATGGTATTTGGAAGACGATTCTTATATTGGCAGTGGAAGCGTTATCCAGGTGAACAGCGGGCAGACCACCAATTACAAAGTGGCCTCCTATAATTCCGTCTCGCAATGTTCCAGCAACCGGGTGACGGCCACCGCCTACGTGTTGCCTTCACCACCTACGCCAACCGGCGCGGCGCATCAGAGTACCTGCGGAACCGGCGATACGCTTACGCTGGTCGTGAACCAGCCTTCACCGCCATATCTGATTTATTGGTACACTACGGCCACCGGAGGTAATCCTGTTGCCAACGGGAATACTTTAATGCTGTATGACATTACCTCCCCGGTTACCTACTATGCAGGCACTTATGACCCTACCAACGGTTGTGGCAGCCCGACGCGACTGGCCATAACCGGTAGTGTGTCATCGGCGCCGGCTCCACCGGTTACACAGAGCTATTTCCCCTGCACCAGCGGGACGGTGACGCTCACTGCGACCCCCACCCCTTCCAGTCTTACATGTAAATGGTATAATGCCGAAACCGGTGGCACGATGTTCCATACCGGAACGAGTTACACAACAACCGTAACCGACCCGGTGGCGTACTACGTCTCGACTTACGATGCATCTACCGGGTGTGAAAGCACAACGCGCTCACCGGTGGCATCGGCAGTTCGGGGTATCACCGAAGCGCCAACGGCACAGAATGCCGTCGGTTACGGAAGTTGCAGCGTAACCCTGTATGCAGCAAACCCGCCCAATGCCACGACCTGTCGCTGGTACGACGATGCGTCGCAGCGAAACTTGCTGCACACCGGACACAGTTTTCTTACTCCGATCCTGCAGCAGAACACGGTACATCAATACTGGGTGGCCGGGTACAATGAAGACAATCAGTGTACCGGTAATGCCATGACGCAAGTGAGCGCCACCACTTTGCCGGTTCCGACGGTACGGGTGAATCCGGATCAGCTTTATCCGGTACCCAACAACGTACTGGAAGAGGAATACGACGATGTAAACCTTTTTACGGGCGATGTGAATCTCACCTTGCCGCTCGCTACTTTGACGGGAGCGAAACTCAGTTATTCGCTGAACGCTTTTTATACCAGCCGGTCGGCAGCCATTACCCCTTATTATACTTCCAACACACTGGGAGGCCTCGGTTGGAAATTACTCGACTATCCTAAAATTGCTTTCGATCAGGTAAAAAATCAATATTTCTTCCTTGACGGCCTTGCATCATACGCCCTGGATACCCTGATGGTCAACAGTGAAACCATGACTTTTACCGCTCCGGGAAAGTATGCTACCATGGGTTTTACCCTCAATAACAGCAATGCCGCCATCAATCATCGAACCTGGATAATTGTCAATGGCAAAGAAGAGGAATACCAGTTTGTAGAGCCACCCAGCAGCCTGAGCAACAACGGCTATCTATGGTCGCTCACCCGGCTGGTAGATGTCGCACGTACCGATACGCTTGCATTCAGTTACAACAGCCAGGGGCAACTCAACAATATTACCAATGGCTACGATGAAAAACTGGCCATGTCGTATTCAAACAACCGTATTGTTGCCATCATCCACTATGTAAACAGCAATAGCGGCGCGGTGATCCAAAAGGAAAAGATAAAGTTTGTTTACGACAATAAATTTCCCCCCAACACCTCGTACAGCATCCTAACCAGTGTTGGAACCTACAAGAATATCAACTTCAACGATTATTCCAATGTGTGGTGGTATCCGGATGCGCCTGCGACCTTGTTCGACTATTATCCATCAGGGGCCGTCAATCCGGGTGCGCTTAAAACCGTGACATCGCCTGGTGGCGTCAAAAGAACCTATTCTTACCTCCCGGTCACGGTCAATAACCAAACCTTTCGTTTGGTAACCGGTGTTGCGACAGATGCCGGTCATCTGGTAAATTATGAAGGAGACGACCTCGATGTGGTGGAACCGGTGGAAATCAGGTACGAAGGCGCTACGGTCAGCGCCGACGGGATGTATTTCCAGAGCAACCTCAGCACGGTGATCCCGGGCAAAAATGCGCAGACGCCCCTCTATACCGATGCAAATACCAGCTTCGAAAAAGGCAGCCATGATGACATTTTCACGAATCTCGACAAAGATGATTTGAAAAAGGATTACCCGCTTACGGGTACGCACTCGCTCAAATTCGACGGTGCGATTAATTTGCGTGCCACCAGCAAGCGTTTTTCATTGAACCGCGACCTGCGTCGTGTTTCTTCATTTGAATCATCTCTTTCCAATCCGGTGAGTGAAAAAGGTTCGCTCGATTCGCTCACCCTTTCATTTTATTGTCTGCAAACGCACCAAACCCTTGACGTAGACTTCTATCTTGATTTTAATTTCTACGACAGGCACAAAAACAGAATTGACGACTGGGGATGCGACGACAAAAACTATGAGTTGCAGAATGAGCAATATGGCCAATGGGTACCGTTTGAGCTGCGTTTTGGCGTCCCTTCCAATGCCATGTATTTTGATTTTGAATTAAGAGGAGGGAGCAAACTGTACGGGTATGATTTTTATATGGATGAGGTGACCATCTCAGGCACGGAAAGCAATGTACAGGGGCAGCTCCAGTATTTCTTTTTTAATGGCAGCCCCGCCAACCAGCTGCGTCACCTCCCCGACGCTTACATGCAGGGCACCGAGGCGAGTATGCTTAAAAAGTTGTACTACACCGGCTTCGAGTCAGGCCAAACCTGGGCTTCCTGGGTAGATATCAGCGACGGGCCGGCAGATGTAGAATTTAATACCGCCCAGCGACATACGTCTTACAATGGCACCTTTGCCCTGCGTGTTGGCGATTACAAAGGCGATCGGGCGACGGTGAAAGGGAATCATATCCCGATTACTGCGGGAGCCGATCATGTCATGTTGAGTTTTCACTACAGCCAGCCGCAGTTTCCGGGCATGCAGGTACGTTTTACCTGGGGATGCAATAATACGGCCATTCAGAGCCAGGATCTGACGCTTGATGGCAGTTATTTCATTGATCCGGGGTATGTCTATGTGCAAAAAGTGGTTCCCACCAACGGCGCTACTTCTTTCAGTTTTACCATAGAATTGCGCGATGCCGGAGAAAAATCGGATGTGAATGATTTTTTCATAGACGATCTGACGGTACAAATGCTGCATGGCGCCGGCAACCTGCAAGCGATCAATGTCCAAAGCCCGCTGCTGACAGGCAGCAGCTACCTGAGCCGCACTTTCAGCGATCAATTCACCGAACTCGAAGTAATGTCGGCTGTGCTGGTTCCGGCTGCCATGGGCAATGGTACCGGCTACGTGCAGACGAAAGAACTGAACGGAACCTCCAATGCTGCTGCGCATAGCGGAGTGGAAACGGTATATGACAACCATGGTATGCCCACGGAATCCACCTGGCATTGGGCTCGCACCAACCCTGACAGTACAGTTACCGATGTCTGGTCGCGGACCCATTTCGTATATGCAAAAGACGTCTGGAGTGCGCTTCGCAACAATTACACGGATCAAATCGCCGTGCAGTGGACCGAGGTTTCCGAAGATTATTTTCAAACGTGGAGTACCACTTCCGGTATTGTCACCCAATGGAATGCTTTCTATACCGGCGGCAATACGGTATGGAATCCCTGGCGGCAATTTGAAATGACAGCCGCCGTCAGTCCCAACCAGATCAATGCGGTCGTGTCGGGTATTGCCGCTCCGACCTACACACCGCCGGCCGGCCAATGGGTTCAAATTATGCGTGCCGATTCTGTCAGCCTGCAGGGGAATGTAGTTGCTGCGGTGTTGAACGATTCGGTACCATACTTTACCCAATACAGCCGGCGACTTATTTCTTCGAGCCAAAATCGTCTTCCGCTTCAGGTGGCTACCTTTTTAAATGGCAGCCCGGGCACCTGTCTGTATTACGGTTTTGAGGAGTACGAAGTAGCTCCCAGACGCTTCGACGCAGGCATTACGACAAGTTATGCTTACACAGGAAAACGTTGTGTGACGGGCCGCTCGATTACCTTCGAGATGTCCTACCATCCTGCCGGCGCCGACGCAACCTCCTATGTGGTAGGGGCTTTTGTAATGCCGCAGAGCAATAGCTTTACAATTTCAGTTTCTGCTTCCGGGGGGTTCTATGTCAGCAACTCGTTTACTCTCCCCGACTCGCTTAAAAACGTCTGGCGCTATTACGAGTGGATAATAACGCCACCGGCTGCTGCGACTACTCTCCAGTTCAGTATTCAGGCATCGACGAGCACTTTCTGCCTGGATGATTTTCGTTTCAGCCCGGTTACGGCTGTCATGAATGCTTCCGTTTATGATATTTCCACGTATCGCAAAGTAGCGGAAATTGGCAACAATGCCGATTTGATGCGTCTGCTCGACGACCGCTGGGGTGAGCTGCATGGCGTGTCTGGTCCCGGGGAAGTGCCGCTTCATTTTTCTTCCTATTTCTATTCGAGAAACGGTACGGGCAACCTCGGCAACTATAATCCCAATGACCCCAATACCGGCAGTATGCTGGCAATAGCCGGCGGGGGTACTTATTTTGGCATGAATGACGTGAACAGCCGAAATATCTGGGGTTTTACCAGCTCGTCCGGCAGCCGTTTTGACAATTTGCTGGGATTAACCATTCCGCAGGGAGGCCATGCAACACTGGCCACTACCCAATTGCCGGCGAATCGGAGCGATTGGGGCATCAGTTTCAGGTTGGGCGCCGCTGTCAGCGCTTCCGTCACCCCGCTTTTTGGACTGGATCTGGGCAGTGCCGGGCTGGCATTTTCGGTGAATGATACTACCCTGAGTGTGAAGGTCAAATCAAATTCCAGCAGCTGGGTTACAGCGGAAAACCTGACCCTTCCGCAGGCATTTTCAGGCGGGCTTGCACTCGATGTGGATCTGGTTTTTCAAAACGGACTCATGCATATCTGGGTAAACGGGGAGATCATTTCAAATACGCATACCTATACGACTTCCCAGTTTACCAAACTTCAATTTTTTTGCAATAGCAGCAGTTATTTACCCGCTTTGAACATCGGTAATATTTGCCTCTTTACCGATGCGACCCTTACTGCCACCTTTACAGACGGGTTGGAAAACACCCTGCAACAACAGATCATGACCGATGCAGGCGTAGTGATCAGTGAAACTGTTTACGACCGGCTGAACCGCCCCATTCTGCAAACGCAGGCAGTCGCTTTTGCCGGAGTCAGTCTCGGCTACCGACCGACATTCATCACAGGCATGAACTGGGAAACCGGCTATATGAACGGCGATGTAAATAACGGTAGAAGCTACATCGAAGGCGGGGGCAGTCAGGACAAAGGTTATCTCTATTGGCGCAGCATTTATCTCAAGTCGCCGGAAGACAAGGTGTCCTACCAGTTTAACCCAGGTTATGACTTTGCGTTGCGTTCGCAAACCAACTGGGAGAAGGCCAAAAAATGGCTATACACCCATACCGGAGAGATCATTGAATATGGCGGTTATGTGCTTCAGGCAGCGGGCTATGTGCTCGATGTAGTAGATTGTATTCTGGAGCCCGAAACAGCACCGCTGATCATCGCTATAGATGCCGCCGAACTTATTGCTACGGTGGCGCAAATCGTGGATGAATATGGAAGTTCTGCCTCGGAAAAAAGGCAGAACAGCCCCATTACCAATTACTTCTACGACCGTGAACAAAACCTTGCTGCCGTTTACCTGCCCAATGCCAACAAGGTAGATAATCCCGACCAAAATCAGGTCGTAACGTATTCATACGACTTCCGGAACCACCTGAAAAGCGCAATTGAACCGGAATCGGATCGGGTGGACTATATCTGGAGCAACCGCGACCTGTTGCGCTTTTTTGCGACCGGCAACGACCGCGATTCCAACCGGGTGCGATACATCAAATACGACCGGAAGGAACGGATGATCGAGCAAGGTTTCATCACCGGAAACATGACCACCAACGCTGCCACACTGGCCCAGGCAGCCAACGATCCCGGTTACCCGGGTACGGACGTACCGCACCGCATACTATACACTTACTTGTGGGATGGCGCTACCACCGGCGCTTTTGGCAACTACCTCACCCGCGACCGTCTCACGGGATGCAACGAATGGTCGGGCGGGCACATCACCAGTGTGGTCACTTACGCCTACGACGTTTATGGGCATACGACCAGCCGGACACAGAATGGCAATGCCTTGACCTATTCGTATGACCATGCCGGCAACATTCGCAGTCTCCAGTATCCTCCTTTTTCGGGGTTTAATTTCAAAGTGAATTATACCTACAACAAACTGGGGCAAATTGATTCTGTATTTACTTCGGAAGAGACAACGGCGCTGGCGACCATGAGTTATTACCCTGATGGTACCGCTTCAATCACCCAACTCAATTGTAAACCCGGACAAGGCAGTATTCCAATTCGGTATTATTACAATGCGCCACGCTGGCTGACCAGTCTGACTGCCGGCGAAAACGGCGCTCACTCCGGCGCCGACGATGATTATACGACCAATTATTTCGGGATTGATTTGAATTACAACGTACTCGAAGACTGGTGGAGCGATCTCATGGATCAGGTTTATTACAATGGCAACCTTGTATCCTCGGTGCTCACTCCCGGAAGCAAAGCCACTCATCTGGACTTGTACAAACAAGCCTTTCAGTATGATGAAACAGGGCGACTGAACACTTATTTCAGCAATGTCATCTGCGATTTGTTGCCGGCCGATCCCTGTTCAACGATGACGTACACCTTTGATCTGAACGGGAATCTGAAAGAGGAACAAGTCTGGGCAGACCTTACTTCGCTAAAGGATGGCTGGTCATTTAAACGTCATTACGACAAAACCAAAAACCGGGTTGATCACATTGATTACTATTACGCCAATGAAGTGATCAATTACCCGGACAACAACAGGTACCGGCGCGATACCTTCTACCTGCAATACGACCACTCCGGCAATGTAGCCCGGCAGGATTATTATCATCACAACACGTACAAGCAGGGAGAAAGCCACGGCTCACTCAACAAGGTTTACACCCGGCAAATCACCTATAATGAAAACAACCAGGTAACTTCCGTAAAAAACAGCCACACCGGAGGTACCGATACCCTCATACAATACACCTACACGGCAGAGGGCTATCGCGATACGCGAACCCTGAAAATCGGAGGGACTGTCCGCGCTTCAACTACCTATTACCGCGGACTGAATGGCCAACTGCTCATGGAATTGCAGAACCAGAACGGAACCTCTTCTGCCAGGTACTATGTGTATGGCGATGAAAGTCCGTTTGCGATGTTTATGCGGAGTGGCAGCCAAACCAGTTCCCGGCTCATATTGTCCGACCAGAATGGTTCGGCGACCGTGTTGGTAGATCGCAGCAACAAGGAGGTGGCGGCCAATTTTGTGTACGACGCCTATGGCGCGCTCCAGCCCGATCGCTGCCATAATGCCAAAGACTACTCGCTGCTTTTCAGTGGACAGGAATACGATCATGATGCCAAAATCTATCATTTCCTTGCCCGCTCCTACGACCCGCTTTTCAAAACGTTCCTGCAACCCGATCCGGGCAAACAGAACCTGGCTCTGCCCTATGCCTATACCGACTTCGATCCGGTCAACTACTTCGATCCGGATGGTAGAACACGACTGTGGGCGCCTAATCGCAAAGATGGAAGCAATACCCTGAAGAACAAAATCGCAGCACAGCTGGCAGCTAATCCGAATCCTGTCTACAGTTACGGAGACCTCCTCAACTTTATTCAAACCAGCAGTATGCGCAGTTATGACGACAAAGCCAGATTTATCATTATGATGGAATCGAAAAGCAGAGTCATCGAGCAAGAATTACGTGACCTGCGTAAACAAGGCACCAAACGCAAAAAAGGTCAGCCTGCCGGTCCGCATCGCGATGAATGGATGAAACTGAAAAAATGGCTGCGGGAAGGGAAACGACATGAAATGGCGCCGGTGAGCCGTATCCACCAAACGGTAAAACTGGGCATTCCGATGGAAAGATTCCAGCAGCTTACTTTCCTGACCACCCAAACTTTTTTTGAACAAAAGGTGGGAGGCGCCTGGAGTGGCAATGCCATCGCACACGGTGCAGTCGGTAGCCCGGCAGCCCATAAAGAACTGGGCATATTGCTTAAAAACGCTACCAATATAAATGACTACTATGACAATCTTGCATTGTGGATGGCGGGCGATCTGCCCTGGCAGAACTTCAGGATGCACCCTAACTCTTACAATGCCACCTTGCTGAAAGGTACCCGATCGGTGGTGAAGGCCGGGGTGAGTGTGGCATTGAGGTTTTTCAAATAAATTCTGGCAGACTGTACGCTGACAGGCATACATGAGTCATCCCGGACTTCGGGG
>JANRLZ010000179.1:0-3336 GCA_033762055.1 Saprospiraceae bacterium | reverse complement strand
TTTTCGGGAGAGCGCCCGACTGTTCAATATTTATCTGTTAACATTGGCGAGCAGGATGTTGCTGCCGGCGAGTATTATTTTGGCCAGGGGCGATTCAAGGGCGATATTTCGGGTCAGCCTGGTTGAATTGACCGTTAAACTGGTGTTGGGGGGCTTGTTTATTCAATATTGGGGACTCCCGGGATTAGCCTGGTCGGTGGTACTGTCTTTTTGGGTCGAAAAAATCGGGCTGATCTGGATATTGAAAAACAAATACCACATCCGTACGTCGGATTGGCTCGACTGGAAATGGTATTTGTTTTGGGTGTCAGCGTTGATTGTGGCCTATTCGCTCGTTGAAGCAAACTAATTTTTTTCCCAAACGAGCCACCTCGTACCTGCATCACTGCTCAAGCCAAAAAAATAGATGCCTTTGGGCTGTCCGGTCAACTGAATTTCCCACTGCTGCTCTTCAGATGCCGGTCCCAAACGGCATTCTGTTACGGCTTGCCCCAAAGCATTCACTATCCTGAGAGTTACTATTGACGCAGTCTCTCCCTCGTATTGAACACGCACTTGATCAGTTCCCGGGTTGGGTGAAAGCCGCCAGATTGGGGTACGGTTTTCTGTTTGAAAATGACCGCGACTTTCTGCGTCTCCCCGGCTACCCGATTCCGAGCAGCTTACAGTTATTCCCGAACAGGCAGCCGTTGCTGTTGTCAGGAAAACCGGGTCAGGATAAACGGCCCAACAGTAGTACAGCACCAGGGTTTGTGTGGCGCCATTTTGTGGTCGCAAATCCCAAATCAACTCGGTCTGGCTTTGGTAATGTAAATTTGAAAAAAAACTCGCCGGAGTAAATGGGATGCCGTTCAGGGTGGAGGCTGTCACATTTAACCCATTGCCCGGCAACATATCCAGCCGGATCTGATCCGGCGCGTTCACCTGATCAACCACTATTTCAAAATAATGCATCTCCGGACTGTTACAAAAACCATTGTCGTAGGTATATCGCAGAAAAGAACGTATCGCCGGGCAACTTGCCGTGGATGAAATACTTACAACCGGGGTATAGAGAAAATCCTGACAATTTTCGCGTTTGGCGGCGCGGCGATACCAGGTAGGCACTGAAATAACCGGCGGATCATAGCTTAAACCTGTTGCACCTGATATGTCTTCAAAATGCTGGTTATCAACGGATTGTTGCCATTGATAGACGATCGTTCCGCCACTGCCGCCTGCTGCGGCTTCGGCGTTTTGAATCTGTGCCGGATCAAAGGGATATCCGACATTTCCGGTCGGAGGAGCCAGTAAACTGCCGGCTTGTGTGATGTTGTTACATGTCTCTGAACATGGAATCAAGCGAATAAAAGCCGGGTTTCTACGCAAAACGCGCAGCGAGGCCATATCACAACCTGCATCCGTAAAAGACGCAAAAAATGGATCGGAAAATTCACTTTCAGCAAAAACGCGGGCGCCTGATGTGTCAATGCGGTAAGATGCTGTCAATATTCCTTGCCAGTTTATAGACTTGTCCACAAATATTTCTTCGTTAAAATTGCCGTCGTTGGTAGGTTGCGGCGACCAAAATACCAGGCATGGATCGCTGCCGTCGGGTTTGGCGAGCAAAAAGACAAATGCTTCGGCGTCTTCCAGCAAAGCACGAAAAAAGACATGATCGGCGAATTGTTCCTTAAAATCAAGCATCCCGTACCAGGCTGGTTTGGGTGTAGCGCCGTGCGCTTCGAGTGGAGATGGCCAGGCGGCATTGAGCGGATGGGTGCCTAATCGCCAGAAACCGGCGCTGTTATACAGACCGGTATAATACGGGTCGCCGGGGCGGGCCACATCATAGGCATTGTAAAAGAAAACCCGCTCATAATGGTAGCGGCTATGCAGCAACAGGCCCCGAAGCAGGTATGCCGCATGGGTTTTCTCCCCTACCCCGGTAGTCGGGTTACTGTCGAAACCATATTCGGTAGCCCATAGCCGGGTATTGGCAAGGATGCCGTCTGCCGGATTTTGATTGGCAATCAGCCATTTTGCAAGGTTTCTGATCTGCCAGGTTTCTGACTCGGGATCTTCCGGGTATGTCCAGGTATTGCTTTCGGGCTTAAAACTGTATGGATGGCAGTCAACAGCATCCAGATCACGCAGAATGTCGCAATTGATTACTTCCAGATAATCACCGATTAAATCGTGACGTTCAAGAGCGCCGCCGCAGTTGGAAAAATCACGCAGATAAGAATCGCAGGTGTTGTCGCGAAATGCCTGGAAAGCGCCTGCAATCAGATTCATTTTCCAGTTACCCGCCGATTTTGGGCCGTATTTTGCCACAAATGCGTCCCTTGCACCCAAAAGCAGGTTGTGATAATCGGCGGCCACAGGGTAATCCCAGAGTTCATTTCCTACCTGGAAATTGCTTGCCAATCTTTGAATGGTTGTACCGCCTGGCGGTGCAAACTCATCTATGAATTTTTTTACATAATTTTCATAAGCCCCTTTTATTCCGGAAGGGCCAAGCGCCGACCAATCGCTTTCCCGGTAAATTTTCTCCTTCCAGGTCTGCGGACTGTATTGCAATAATTCAGTAGCGGCGGTTATTTCAAGAAAACCATGCTGGCGGTAAATGTTGTACAAACCCTTGTTGTACTGCATATTGGAGGGCGTGCCTTCGGGTTGGGTGTCTTTGGGTTTGATATTTTGCGCATATTCTGTCAGCGAGGCATCGAAATCTTCGTCCATGGTATGAAAATTCCGGAAACGAGTTGTGAGGCGGGTAATCTGATTTTCGGCAGCATTTTGAAATGAGCGAAAAACCAGTCCGCCGTCGTTAACCCCAATCATTTCACCAAAAGTAAAGGGACTGGGTTGGTTAAAACGCTGGTTAATCTGTTGAACAGCAACAGCATCCATATTCTTTCCAGCGTGTTTATCGGCCAGACAAGAGGTTTGTGGACTTGTGCTGAAAGTGGTTACAGGAGAATAATCACTGTTGCCATCGGCACAAATCGCCTGAATGCGAAGATTGTAATTACTCGCAGGCAACAACGAAGTGAGGAGAAAATTACCTGGTATTACATGGTCGCCGGCTGTCGCCCAATTACCACCGGCAGCGACTTGATATTCAATATGATAGGCAATTACGCCCGCCAGTGCCGGCAAAATGATCTGCGCGGTGTTACTTCCCGGAAGTACGACCGGCGCGGCAGGGGTTGGACAAGCGCCTGCAATGACCGCCTGAAACAATAGGTAGTCGCTTGACGTACCACTGCAATTGCGTTTCAAGCCAATTTCATACGCACCTGGTGGCAATCCGGTTAACAGGTAGGGCGAATTTGTTATTGTCAGGCCGCC
>JANRLZ010000178.1:0-3494 GCA_033762055.1 Saprospiraceae bacterium | reverse complement strand
GTAAGGTGAATATTCTCCACTATTAAATCGTGATCTCACTTTCAAATAATGCTCATAGCCATTATCTTCTGCCCTACTCAACAACTCGCCTTCTTTTTCAAGGTATTGTTTCATTAATGGCGCTGTTATCTGATGAGATGGTATAGATGTTTTTATAAACATCTATGAAGCCTTTTACGCTCCAGTCCCCATTTTCAGTAGAAACGTACTTTTCAAGCTTGTTAGCAAACTTGTCAAGCGCTGATTTGAAAGATTTCTTGTATTTTAACTTGTCAGCAAGATTCATAGGGTAAAAGTAAGGAAATTTTTCGATCGAAGGGGTATAGAAATGTACCCCTTCAATTTTGTACCCAACCACTTCAGTTTGCATGAAAAAAGGAAAAGCAACGATGACAAAACGCTCCCTTTTTACAAATATCCCTTCGCCTGCAACCTGAACAACTCGGCATACTTGCCGCCCTGGGCAACGAGCTCCTCGTGGGTGCCCAGTTCGAGCAACTGGCCGTGTTCGAGGAATAGGATGCGGTCGGCCATGCGTACGGTGGAGAAGCGGTGCGAGATGAGCACAGCCGCCTTGCCTTTCATGAGTTCGGCAAAACGCACGAATACCTCGTGTTCGGCGCGGGCATCGAGGGCGGCGGTTGGTTCGTCGAGGATGATGAGCTGGGCCTCGCGCATGTAAGCGCGCGCCAGGGCTACCTTCTGCCATTGTCCGCCGCTGAGGTCCACGCCGCCGGTGAATCTTTTGCCCAGCATTTGCGCGTATTTTTTGGGCAAAGGCTCTATCACCGTATCAGCCAGGCTCTTCTGCGCCGAACCTTCGATGCGCGACTGGTTGCCGTGTTCGGTGATATTGCCTATAGCGATGTTTTCGCCGGCAGTAAACATAAACCGCACATAATCCTGAAAGATAATCCCGATTTCGCGGCGTAGATCGTCCGGGTCGTACTCGCAAAGGTCAACGCCATCGAGCAGGATGCGGCCCTCGGTGGGTTCGTAGAGATGGGCCAGCAGTTTGACCAGGGTAGTTTTCCCCGCGCCGTTTTCACCCACCAAAGCAAGTTTTTCGCCGGGATGCAGGGTAAAGTTCAAGTGGCGCAAGGCCCACACATCGGTGTCGGGATATTTAAACCCGACGTTTTCAAATACAAATCCCTGCCGGATCGGGCGGGGGATCTTTTTGCCGCCGGCATGGCTTTCCACCAATGGTTTGAGCGCGAGAAAATCGAACAAATCCTGCAGGTAGAGCGACATTTCCGCAATGCGGGAAAAACGGCTTACAATACCCTGCAACAATCCCTGCAAACGACTGAAGGCGCCGGCCAGAAAAGTGAGCGTGCCGATGGTAATTTGCCCGGCAATCGTTTGCCCGATTACAAATACATAAGCGGCGTAGTACGATACCGTTCCGAGCGCCGAAAACAGGGCGCCCCAGCCGGCTCGTTTCAGGGCAAGTTTTTGGTTGACCAGAAAATAGCGGTCGGAAATGGTCTTGAAACGATCGGCTATATAATTTTCCAGTCCGAATATTTTGATTTCCTTGGCGGTTTCGTTGCTCGCGCCGATGTAACGCAGGTAGTCTATTTCGCGGCGCTCGGGAGTCCAGGAGCGCGAGAGCGAGTAGGACTCCTGGTTGAACCTGGTTTCACCGACAAAAGAAGGAATCACGGCTACCACCAGAATGATCAGCAACCAGGGATTGAATGCCACGAGTCCGGCGGCGAGAAAAATGACGGTGATCAAATCCTGCGCCTGCGATAGCACCATGCTCATCAGGGCGGTGCGGCCGGCAGTCTGGGTGCGGGCGCGTTCGAGTTTGTCGTAAAATGTGGCATCTTCAAACTGGTACAAATCGAGCGTGGCGGCATGGCGGATGATGCGCACGGAGGAATCGTTGTTGACCAGATCGCCCAGCAGACTGTCGGTCAGCGTGATGGCGCGATTGAGCAGACTGCTGAGGATGGCGAGGCCGAGTTCGGCCAATACCCAGTACCACAGGACGGGGGGCAGTTGCCAGCGAAAGGGAGACGGTTGGCTGATTTGTTGCACCACTTCATCTACAATTTCCTTGCCTACATACAGCATGGCGAGCGGTACGGCGGCTTGTACGAGGCGCAGCACGATGTTCCAGAGCGTGAGTTTGGGACTGACGTCCCAGATCATACGAAAGAAGCGCGGGACGTTGCGCAGGGATTCAAACTGGGCAAAAAAGCCTTTCTTTTCTTTGGATTGAGCCATTTTTCCGGATGGATTGGCGGTGCGAACTGCCCGCCGGTAGTTTTTATCTTTGAGCATACTAATGGGGCTTTTCATCTTCCTCCCGGCACCGCATTCAGGCAAAATTTTCCCCGCGTCTATCTGTCGGAATTGCAACAAAAACAAATGCTTTACCTTTCCGCCGCCCCGGGCGCGTTACACAAACCCGTTTTATATGAAAAAGTTGCCGATTCTCCTTATTTCCCTTGCTTTTGTGGTGGCATGCGCCGGTCCGAAAGCATCTTCCAACGACAATCCGCCGGCGCCCGGTTTCAACGCTGCCGGCTCTGATGCCAAGGCCGTTGCCATCGCCGACGAGGTCATGCAGGCAATGGGAGGGCGCAAAGCCTGGGATGAAACCCGTTTCATTTCCTGGAATTTTTTTGGTCGCCGTAAATTGATGTGGGATAAACACGTCGGCCTGTGCCGGATTGAATGGCTGAATCGCCCCCTGAGCGTGATGGTGAACCTGAACGATCAGACGGGGAAAGTGCTACTGGATCACAAGGAGCAAACGCACCCCGATTCATTGGCCAAATATTTAGACATGGGCAAAAAGGTGTGGATCAACGATTCCTACTGGTTGGTGATGCCTTTCAAACTGAAGGATTCGGGCGTCACATTGCGCTATCTGGGCGAAGCCGGCACCGAGGCTGGCGCAGCAGCCGATTTGTTACAGCTGACTTTTGCCGGCGTCGGCGTTACGCCCGACAACAAGTACCATGTTTGGGTGGATAAAAAGACACGCCTGATTACGCAATGGGCTTATTTCGCCAAATACAGCCAGGAAAAGCCGGATATTATCAATGCCTGGGAGGCATATCGGCTTTATGGCAAGGTGATGCTGTCGAGCGAACGCGGTGCGCGAGGCTCCTTGTCGCCGGTGGAGGTATCGGATCGTTTGCCGGAGGGAATATTCGAGCGGTGGTAAAAAACCGAACGGCGCCAGGGTATCCCGGCGCCGTCAGCTATCTTCCTACCGTTGGAATTCAAAATAAAGCAGTTTTGCGCGTGTTTGGTTTGTTGTTTGTCCCGTTTTCGATGATGCAAAGGTGAAACAAGGTTTTGATCTTTGTCTTCACATTTGTTACTTATTTGCCGATTTGGCTAATTGCTGACGGATTCTGCTCAGCGACTGGGGCGCGATACCGAGATAATTGGCAATATGGCGCAGTGGCACACGGGCGATGATTTGCGGGTAACGCATGGAAAATTTCATGTAACGCTTCGTCGCGTCG
>JANRLZ010000177.1:0-15735 GCA_033762055.1 Saprospiraceae bacterium | reverse complement strand
GAACTGCAAAACCTGAAAGAACAACTTACGGCCGGTCTGGGCGATCCGGAACAAGCCAACCAATATCGCGAACGCATTCAGGAACTGGAAAAATACATCCAGTCGCCCCAGCCGCAGCCCCTCGGTCCGGTGCTGACACGTATGTGTGTGGGCGCGCTGGGCGGTTTTGTGCTGGCCGCAGGTGTAGCCGCTGTCGTTCGGCAAAAGCAATAATCCAATGACAACACGTTCCTGGCTCAACCGTACTACCTCCCACCGCGTCGCCGTCGTGCGAAAGTGGCTGGGCATCCTCAGTATATCGCGCGCCATTCGCTGGGGTATGCTGTTCCTGCTGGGCTGGTGGGTGTGGAACAACTGGCACAACGACCTGCCGGCCGAACAGGCGGTACAACGCTACGCCTTCCCCGATTCCAAATTTGTCTGGGTGGATGGCATGCACATTCACTATCGCGCTACCGGAAAGGGTACGCCGGTTTTGTTGTTGCACGACGCAGAGAGTTCGCTGCACACCTGGGCCGGCTGGGCGGAAAAATTAAGCGAAAAACAACAGGTGCTGAGTGTGGATTTGCCGGGTTTCGGACTGAGCGGGCCGCATCCGCAGGGGAGTTACAGCGCGTTTATGTATGCGAGTTTTCTCGACAGTTTTTTGCAAAAACTGAACCTGAAAAAAGTGTCGCTGGCGGGTTGCGGTCTGGGCGCGCAGATTGCCTGGCAGTTTGCCGCCGAATCGCCGCAAAAAGTGGACAACCTCATCCTGCTCGACGCACCGGGATTTGAAGAAAAAAGTACTTCGGCGGTAGACTGGCTGGCCAGCACCCCCATCGTCAATCGCATGCTCTGGAAAATAACCCCCCGTTATTTTGTGCGGCTGGCCCTGGAAGATGTCTGGGCCGACGACGCACTGGTCGGCGATTCGCTCGTTAGCCGGCACTTTGATTTGCTCCTGCTACCCGGTCACCGCAAGGCATTTACCGACCGGGCTTCGGTGCGCGACAATCGCCCGCCGATCGACCTGATCGAACGCATTTCGGCGCCGACGTTGATTCTTTGGGGCGCCGAAGACACCCGTATTTCACCCGAACACGCCTACGATTTCCATAAACGGATTCGCGGCGCGCTGATCAAAATTTACCGCAACACAGGGCATTGGCCCCAGGAAGAAAATCCGGTACAAACCGCCCAGGACGTGCAGGCTTTTTTGGACGGGAAATTTTGATTTGAGTGATGAAATTGACCGGGCGTCTCGGCGATATGATTGAGTATGACACGGGTTGATTGAACAGAAAAAGTCGTATTAACCGTTCAAATCAACACAATGATATGAATCGCAGGATACCAAGTGGCTGTATTATTTTTGCCAAAAATTCCCTCCATGACAAAAAGCGCAATTCTCCCTGCACTCCTGTTTTTCACCCTGCACTGCCCTGCCCTCTTCGCGCAGAAAACCTCGGTGCAAAACATTGAAAGCCGCGTCGAAGCACTGCTGGCCAAAATGACGCTCGATGAAAAGATCGGCCAACTCAACCAGGTGCCGGGTGATATCAGCACCGGAACCGACGTAAAAAACGACAACCTGCTCGGACAAATTCGTTCCGGAAAGGTCGGATCGGTGCTTTCGCATACCAATTTCCAGAATAAAATCATGATGCAACGAACCGCCGTCAGCGAAACCCGCCTCGGTATTCCGCTGATCTTCGGCTTCGACGTCATTCATGGCTATAAAACTATTTTCCCTATTCCGCTCGCGCAAGCAGCCAGCTGGGACATGGGGCTGATCGAGCGCATCGAGCGCATCGCAGCAGAAGAAGCCGCCGCCGACGGACAAAACTGGACCTTTACGCCCATGGTGGATGTATCACGCGACCCCCGTTGGGGCCGTGTCATGGAAGGCGCCGGCGAAGACCCTTACCTCGGCAGTCGCGTAGCGGAAGCCCGTGTACGCGGTATTCAGGGCAACGACCTGGCCGCCAACAACACCCTCGCCGCCTGCACCAAACACTTCGCGGCCTACGGTTTTGTCGAAGCCGGACGCGATTACAACACCGTGGACATGAGCGAGCAACGTCTTCGCGAACTGGTGTTCCCGCCCTTTGAAGCCGCCGCAAAAGCCGGGTCCGCCACATTCATGAATGCTTTCAACACCCTTAACGGGGTGCCCGCCAGTATGGATAAACACCTTGTGACCGACATTCTGCGCGGCGAATGGGGCTGGAAGGGCATGGTGGTGAGCGATTGGAATTCATTTGGCGAAACCATCGTACACGGCGCGGCCGAAAATGATACCGACGCCTCGGCCAAATGCCTGAGCGCCGGCAGCGACATGGATATGGCCGGCGGCACTTTCCAGCGCGGCCTCAAAAATGCCCTCGAAAGCGGGCGCGTCACACAGGCCCAAATTGATGAAGCCGTGCGCCGGGTGCTGCGCCTGAAATTCCAGCTCGGCCTCTTCGACGACCCCTTCCGCTACCTCGACCCCAAACGCCGCGATGAGGTACTGGAAAAACCGGAATACCGCGAAACCGCCCGTGAAGCCGCCGCAAAAAGTATGGTGCTGCTCAAAAACGACGGAGGATTGCTCCCGCTCACCGAAGGCAATCGTTTCAAAAAAATCGCCATCATCGGCCCCTACGCCGACAGCGAAGGCAACAAGGATTACATGAGTTTCTGGACCCTCGGATTGGGCATGCGCGAATATGACTCTACCAAAGTGGTGCGCCCTGCACAAGCCCTTAAGCCTGCCCTGGAAAAACTCGGGTTCGAAGTGACTGTAACCGAAATTTGTCTCGACGCCGCCTGTACGGAAAAAGATTACTCCTTAGCCATCAATGCCGCAAGGGAAGCCGATGTTCTCATCGTATGCGTCGGCGAACGGGGGATGGATTGTGGCGAAAGCCGCAGCGTATCCAGCCTGGAACTGCCCCGCGGACAAGACATGATCCTCAAAATGGTGGGCCGGCTGGGCAAACCCGCCGTCATGGTTACCTTCAACAGCCGCCCTCTCGTGTTCGACTGGGCCACCCAAAACATTCCGGCTATCCTGGTTGCCTGGCAACCCGGTTTCGAAACCGGCAACGCGCTGGCCGACGTGATTACCGGCCGGGTCAATCCCTCCGGCAAACTCCCCCTCACCTTCCCGCGTTCGCTGGGTCAGGTGCCCGTTTATTACAACCAGCTCAACACCGGCAGGCCCCAGGAACGCCAGGGACAAATGTGGACCAGCGGCTATCTCGATTCGCCGACGACCCCCGCCTACCCCTTCGGCTTCGGACTGAGTTACACCACTTTTTCCTATTCCAATCTTACCCTGAAAAAAAACCAGTACAAAATCGGCGAACCGGTAGAAGTATCCGTCACCGTGACCAATTCGGGAAGCCTGGCAGGCGAGGAAGTCGTGCAATGCTATATCCGCGATCTTTCTGCCGATATTGCACGGCCAATCAAGGAGTTAAAAGGGTTTGAAAAAATCAGTCTTCAGCCCGGACAAAGTCGCACGGTGACTTTCCGCCTTGGCGAAAAAGAACTTTCGTACTGGAACCATGCCCTGAAATTCAAAGCCGATCCCGGCAAATTCAAGGTGTTTGTTGGCGGAAATTCGAAAGATGTCAAAGAAGGGGAATTTGAATTAGTCAAATAGCATGCAATTTTCAACCACACAAAAAATAGGCGTACTGGGCGGCGGTCAACTGGGCAAAATGCTTGCCCTGGCTGCTGCCAACTGGGATTTTAAAATTTACAGCCTCGACCCTACGCCCGAAGCACCCGCAAGCGCCATCTCGACGGGTTTTACCTGCGGAGACTTTAAGAATTACGACGAAGTAATGGCTTTCGGACGGGACAAAGACTTGCTCACCATCGAAATTGAACATGTGAACACCGATGCGCTCCGGGATTTGGAAGCGATGGGCAAAGTGGTGCATCCGGCGCCACGGGCGCTCGATATTATCAAGGATAAAGGGCTGCAGAAATCGTTTTACCGTGAAAATGGTATACCGACCGCGCATTTTGAATTGTTTGACAATGAACAAAAATTAAAAGAAGCCGTGCTTTCCGGACGATGGGCCTTGCCTTTGGTGCAGAAAACACGCACAGCCGGTTACGACGGAAAGGGCGTCGCCATCCTGCGCCGACCCGAAGATCTGGAACAAAAACTGCTGAGCGGCCCCTGTCTGGCCGAAGCGCTGGCGCCGATACAAAGAGAAATTGCCGTGGTTGCCGCCCGAAACCCGCACAACGATGTGGCTGTTTACCCGGCCGTGGAGATGGATTTTCACCCCGAAGCCAATCTGGTGGAGTTTCTACTTTGTCCGGCCCGTATTCCGGCACTGGTAGCCGCCGAAGCGGAGGCACTGGCCGAACAGGTCATTCGCGCATTTGACATTTGCGGCTTGCTGGCGGTGGAAATGTTCTGGACGACCGAGGGAGATTTGCTTGTCAACGAAGTGGCGCCACGCCCGCACAATTCGGGGCATCACACCATTGACAGCGCACAAACCAGTCAGTTTGAACAACATTTGCGCGGAATTTGTGGGCTGCCGCTGGGCGCTACCAGCCCCAAAACACCGGTTGCGATCATGCTCAATCTGCTCGGCGAACCCGGTTTCAAAGGCCCGGTGCGCTACCAGGGCGTGGAGGATTGTCTGGCGCTGGAAGGAGTTTGTGTTCATTTGTACGGCAAGGCGCTTACTTCGCCTTTCCGGAAAATGGGTCATGTGAGCATCACCGCCAATACGGTGGAGGAAGCGATGAAAAAAGCAAATTTTGTAAAAAAAGCCCTGAAAGTCGTGGCTGAATAACCTGAATCAATTTTTACAACATGGTTTCCATCATCATGGGTTCAGACTCCGATCTGCCGGTCATGCAAAAAGCGGCCGACATACTCGGCGAATTGGAAGTACCCTTTGAAATGAGCATTGTTTCGGCGCACCGCACCCCGTCGCGTATGTTTGATTTTGCGTCGAAAGCGCACCAGCGCGGCATTCGGGTTGTGATCGCCGGAGCAGGCGGCGCAGCGCATTTGCCGGGTATGGTGGCAGCCATTTCTCCACTGCCCGTTATCGGCGTCCCCGTCAAATCATCCAATTCCATTGATGGTTGGGACAGTATTTTATCCATCCTGCAAATGCCCGAAGGCGTACCCGTTGCCACCGTTGCCCTCAATGCTGCCCGCAACGCCGGCATCCTTGCCGCCCAGATGCTCGCTGCTTCCGACCCGGATTTGCTGCAAAGAATCATCGCCTTCAAACAATCCCTCGAAGCAAAAGTGCTCGAAAAAGCAGCAAAAATGGATTTCTAAACCACTAAACCCACTAAACCAATAAATCCTCCCGATGTCGCACAAACACCAACGCAGAAAAATCCTCAAAAAAGGATTGCCGCCCGAATCGCTCGTTTACACCGGGCATCGCGAGGTTTCGCCCTCGAAGGTGCTGAGCATCGCTTACGGGGAGCATTTTTTTGAAGAAAAAAACGGATATATCGCCCATTTACCTGCAAATAAAGAAGGCATCCTGTGGACCGATGTGCGAGGACTGACCGATACCCAACTGATTGAAAAAGTAGGAACCGACCATAAAATTCACCCCCTTGCCCTCGAAGACGTACTGGATACCCAGCAACGGGCCAAACTGGAAGAGTTTGACAACGGACTGTTCTTTATCGTTCACAACGTAAAAATTGACTGTGACGCGCTGGAATTTCACAGCGAGCAAATTGCCCTTTTTGCCGGCAAAAACTTCCTGATTTCTTTTCAGGAAGACCCCGACGACACCCTCGCCACCGTACGCAAACGCGCCGCCGAAGGTTTGGGCCGGCTCCGGAAAAAAGGCGCCGACTACCTGGCTTACGCTATTCTCGACCTTGTGGTAGACAGTTATTACGCCGTTCTTGACGATCTTGAAGCGCAAACCCTGGCGCTGGAAGAACAGTTGCATACGAATGGCGCAGCGCTTAGCGCCAAATCACGCATGTTTGCGCTGAAAAGAGCCTTAAACGGGTTTCGTCACCGCCTCATGCCGCTTCGGGAGGCCGTGACGCGTTTGTATCGGACGGAAGGCGAATTGATCGACGACAGCAACCGGCTTTATCTCCGCGATTTGGTGGATCACGTGGCTCAAATACTGGACAGTCTGGACAATCAGCGCGACATGATCGCCAACCTCGAAGCGTATTATCAGGCCGAAGCAGCCAACCGCCTCAACAATGTGATGCGCCTGCTCACGGTGATCAGCACCATTTTTATTCCGCTTTCCTTCATCGCCGGTATTTACGGGATGAATTTTGACAACATGCCCGAGTTGCACTGGCACTACGGCTATTTTGCCATTTTAGGCGCCATGTTCTTCGCCATGGTCGGCATGTTGATTTATTTCAAAAGAAAAAGATGGATCTAAGGGGCAAGAAGATGCGAGCAATCTCCCAGGGCTGTTACCCTCCGCCGGCGCCCTGAATTTCATCCAGGTATTCTTCTTCATTATCCTTTGGCGCAGCCGGCAGTTCCAACATGGCATCCACGTTGATTTCGCCAAATTCGGCATTGATTGCCCTGGAAATCATCAACTTGCGACCCTCGCTGCGTTCGAATTCCGCCTTTACCGTGCGATTTTTTCGTTTCATTTCATATCGGTCCAGGTTGCCTGCAATGGTGTAATACAGGTTGAACCAGCCTTTTTTCTCCGGCAGCGGGTCAAGGTCGGAATCGTGTTTTTTGAGTCGGTTGAGCAGCACCTGCCCGGCGTTGATCTTGATTTTGTAGTCAATATCATTGTCGAACGTATGTTCCCCGCTGAGGGTCATATTCAGGGCATTGCTTTGCAGCGACATGACCGGCAAATACAGTCGGCGGTCCTTGATTTCCAGGTAATTCTGCAATTCGGTAAACTTGATTTTCCGCAAATCTTCAATATGTACAAAGGTGGAGAAATCTTCCAGCATCTTCACCCTGTGCAGTTCGCCGTTACTCGCCCGCACATCGGCCAGCGCGCGCAAGCGCGGCAGGTCAAAGTTGCCGGCATCATCCCAAAACGCCCATAAAACGACCCTGCCGTTCAGTACGCCGCGCAGGTTGTCGGCAGTAATCACTTCCTGTCCGAAATTTTCGCACTGTGCGAGCATGGTTTGCAGGTCAATATTGCGGGCCGTCAGCCGCATTTTCAGCGAGGGGGCGATATCAAAACGCGCATTGCCGTCCATCGCGATTTCGCCTTTCATCGCGTTTGATTTCCCTATGATATTCAAATTGTTGCGATCAAACTCAAATTTGCCTTCAAAATTTTCGCCCCCAATTTTTCCATATTGGAATCGCTGGATACCGGCTTCAAAAACGCCCAGCAATTTGTCCATGCCCAAACTGCGTTCGGCGTTTTTTTCCTTTTTCAGGGAGTCCAGTTGCGCTTCGCCCCCCGCTTGCGCTGCGGTGGTTTGCACGGTGAAAAGGGCCAGCAATTGATCCACATCCACGTTTTGGGAGCGAAGCCTGGCTGAAAACTCAAGCAGTGCGTTGCTGCTGTTGAGTGAATCGGAAAACAAGACCGGGAGCAGGTTTTTGGCCGAGCCATCGAGTGCGAAATCGCTTCTGCCCGCCCGCAGCACAAAACTGTCGAGTCGGAATTCATTGTCCTGCAAGCGTAAAAAACCGCTTTCAGCCAGCAAGGGAACTTTGTTGTAAGTCAGCGCCGCGTTGTCGAACTGTATCTCGCCCGAAGCATTGACCTGGCTGATACGGGCCATGCTGATCATGTCGGCATAACGCCCCTGCACACTGAGTCGGTTGAGGCGCAACAAGCCGTCGCCGGCAGAAATCAGTTCGTCGTTAAAAAGGCCGTACGCTGCATCCAAAGGCAAGGCGCCGTTGGCTTGAAAATCCACCACGGGGTCTTCCAGTTGCTTTACTTTCAGGGAAAGGCTCAGGTTTTGTCCGCCAAAATCACCTTTAAAATCGGCGAGTTCGAATTCGCCGCTGCCATCGGGCAGCGCATTGTAACGCGCCCGGAAGGAGACATTTCGCAGGGGGCTTTGCAGCTTGTCGGAAGTTACTTTTCCGTCTTTCAACGCCACTTCAAAAGAAACGGCCGGGGTTTCGGTTTTACTCAATCGGCCTTTTACCGTGCCCCGGCAGGCATAGTTCCCGGAACTTTGGAAGTCGCGAAAATAAGCGTGGTACGCGCCGGGAAGCAGGTTGGCGATCATGGAAATATCGCCTTCCTGGCTGTTGAGGGTAAAATTCAGGTCGGTCGCGTCCTTTTTGGTCACAGCCAGACCTTCCACGCTGAACGTATTGCCACCGAGGGTGAGTGCTACATTTTGCAGGGCATAGGCGCCTTTTTTGAGATCAACGGCCAATACGGCGTCGCAAATGAGTTTTTCGCCGGCCAGATAACGGCTGCTGTCGGAATCGAGGCGGGTGATTTTCAGATCGGCAAAGGAGGAAAGCCGGAAACGCTGGGCAGAAAAGTCGCCATTGGCGCCGGCTTCATTCACCAAAAGTTCAGCGCTTTGCCGGGTGGTAGCATTGTCGTACAGCACTGCAACTTGCTGCAATTCAGCCTTTTCAAGCCGCAGCTGTAAGTTGCTTTCGGCCTGATTTTCCTTTTTGGTGGAAGAAGATTTGAGAATATCGGTGTTCGATTTTCCGGCGCGATTGACCACTACCCGCAAAGCGCCATTGCGCAAACGGACGGAGTGAATGTTCAGCACCTCATCGAAGAGACTGAGCATATCGAAGCGGAACGACATTTCCTGCGCCACCAAAAGTTGCCCGCCAAAAGCATCTTTCAATCGCACGCCCGACAAATCAACCGAAGCGGACGGGAAACCCGAAAGGAGCGATAAGCGTGCGTCTTCGACCCGCAGTTCGGTGCTCAGGTTTTTATTGATCTCGCCAATCAGTTGCCGGCTGATCTGCCGGTCAAAAAAAGCGGCCAGTACGACCAGCAGGGTCACAAGGGCCAGGGCGCTGAAAAACAGGGCAATAATCAAGCGGGCCCACCAGGGGCGGCGGCGGGGTGGCGGTAGCGTCGTATTTTCCATCGAAAAGTGTATTTCGGGCGACGAAGATAGGCGCTCATTCCGGCTTTATCATGGCTTCGATTTCCTTTTTCCAGACGACATAACCCAGCCCGTTCAGGTGAAGTCCGTCTTCCGAAAATTTGGCGGCAAGCCGGCCGTCGGCGTCTTTCAGAGGGGTGGCGATATCAATAAAAGGCAAGGCAAAATCGCGGGCAATCTGCCGGATACGGGTGTTCAGCGCGTCAATGGCGTTGTTGTTGGTTCCCGAGCGGCGAAGTTCATTATTTACGGGCAAAACCGGCAGCAGAAACAGCTCGGTATCGGGCGATTCTGTTCTGATTTTTTGTACCGTCTGGCGATAAGCGGCTTCAATTTCTGCCGGTTCGTTGCCAAAAATCAGGTCGTTTACACCAATGAGCAAGAATATTTTCAGTGGTCGGTGACGCAATATCTCGCCGAGGCGCTCCTGCACTCCGTTGATAAAATCGCCTGAAATGCCGCGGTTGAGTACGACCGGTTGATCGCCGAACATTTCGTGCCATTCCGCCTGCGCCATCTGGCTGTCGCCCAGAAAAATAATGCTGCCGTTTTGTTCATCAAGGCGTTCAAAATGTTGCGCGCGATGATGATACAGGCCGGCGGTTTGGTGTTGCAGGCGTAAAATCGCATAACGCCAGCCGCCCAAACGATGCAAGGCAAAGCCTATGGCGGCAGCGAGCAGCACATTTAATAGGAGCGAAAAGTAAAAAAGGCGTTTGGGAACATACTTTTTTTGCATAACTGTCAGGAATGGTTAAGCGGTTGCAAATTTGAGACGGGCATGGCAAACCGCGATAAAAAAGGAGGCCGGTTTTTGCGCCGGCCTCCTTCACTCGATCATTTATTCCGATCGTTCTTTATTTCCGTTTCGAGCTACCCGGAACCGGATAACGCGAGGCGTATGCCTTCGCCTTGGGCACCAGCGATTTTAATTTTTCGCTGCGTTTGGAGGGGTCGGGGTGTGTGCTGAGGAACGCCGGTGGGCGGCTGCCGCCTGCCTTGCTCATGCGGCCCCAGAATGGCGCTGCTTCATTGGGGTTATAACCCGCCATCGCCATGAGGTAAAGCCCGATTTCGTCGGCTTCCGATTCGTGTTTGCGGCTAAAAGGCAGCAAAACGCCCAATTGGGTGCCGGCGCCGGCAGCAGTCATGATCAGGTCGCGGGTTTGCTGCGGTTTTTGCGACATGGCCAGTCCCAGATCGAGCGTAGTAAGGCCCAGTTGGGCCACCAGGCCCTGGCTGACGCGTTCGTTGCCGTGATTGGCCAGCGCGTGGGCAATTTCGTGGCCCATTACGACGGCCAGCGCATCTTCGTTCTGGGTTACTTTCAGGATGCCGGTGTACACCACCACTTTTCCGCCCGGCATACAAAATGCATTGACCTGAGGATCGTCTACGACGTTGAATTCCCAGGCAAAATCCTTGAGATCTTTTTGCATGCCTTTGGATTTGTAATAGACCTCGGTGGCCGCTTTGATGTCGTTGCCCACACGGCGTACGAGATCCACTTCTTTGCCGGAAGTCATGGGTTTGTTCTCGCTCAAAAACTGGCGATATTGGGCAAAACTGGTTTGATTTAACTGGGATGTAGGAATGAGGTTAAGGGATTTTCGTCCGGTAAATGCCGTATTATGACAGGCAAAAACGAGGGGGACGAGCGTCAGGACGAACAAGATTTTTTTCCACATAAGTATTGAGTGTTGAGTCAGGAAGTTGTGCAAGAAACGACAAACAGCGTCGACTGTCACATGTTCGGATATACTTTAGCAAAAAACTAACGATTCGACGCTTATTTTTCCCTGTCCGGGAATTTTTTCAGGATAAAAGTAAAGAGAAAGCGGGCCTTAGGGGCAAAGTCAGGTCTTGGGAGTACAGCACTGTTTTTCAATGAATTAAATCTGAAAACATTGATTTTTTAGCAATATGAAATGATCTAAAGTTTTATTCATCTGCGATACATTCAAATTTCACCAAAAAAAATGTTGTCAACCTGGTGTTTTGCTTACATTTACCCCTCCTAATGTTCATTGAATAAAATGTTTCATTGCGGCGCATCTACACGCCGTAATCTCAGGGATCCGATTACACACACCCATTGCCTAATGGCAACCCGTCATTTTTTCTTATTATCCAACCAACTTGCCCATGAGATATTTCTACTTGTTGCTGATGGCATTCACCTGCCTTCTGTCATTCCCTGTTTTTAGCCAATGTCCTCCACCCGGTTTCCCCGAGCCGGGCAATACCTGTCCGGAAGCGCCTATTTTATGTCCGGATCTTGATGGATATTGTTCTACCATCAATAATAATAATATCTCCCGGCCTTATCCTTGTTGCCAGGGCTGGACGTTGAACAACGACGAGTGGTTCGGTTTTTTTGCCGGCACCACCACGATTACCATTGAAATCGTACCGGAGAACTGCTCATCGGGTGGGCAACAGGGTTTGCAGGGCGCAATTTATGATAATTGCCCGCCGGCCAACCCCAGCGCCAACTGGTGCGACAACAATTTGATGGACGCCCAGTGTTCGTGTACGGAAGACCCCTTTACACTTTCATCTACTGAATTTGTAATTGGTGAAGTATATTGGATCGTGCTTGACGGCTGCGCCGGTAATGTGTGCGATTACACCGTAAACGTATTGGAGGGTTCCACGGTGGGTTTTCCTCCTGATGACCCGGGCGACATTACCGGCCCTTCGCCGGTATGCCAGGGCACTTCCACCGATTACTCGGTGGGTGCCGTAACTGGCGCTACCATTTACACCTGGACACTCACACCAGCCAGTGCCGGCTCGCTGAATATGGACGACAATGAGGTCACCGTATCCTGGTCGAACAGCTTTAGCGGCACGGCGCAGATTTGCCTGAAAGTGGCTAATTTGTGTTTTGAGAACCCCGATACCGTATGTTACACGGTACAAGTAATCCCTCGCCCTACAGCCACCATTTCCGGTTCCGGTGTCATTTGTAACGGGTCGGGCGGTTCGGTCAACCTGACTGTCAACCTCACCGGCAACGCACCCTGGGAATTTGTTTATTCTGTTGGCGGGCAACAAACGACAGTCACGACCAGTACCACGCCTTACACCATTACTGCTACTCAGCCTGGCACCTACACCCTGGTGAGTGTGGAAAGTACCGATACCGATCCGGATTGTCCCGGCACCGTTTCGGGTAGCGCCACAGTGACGGAGGTGACCATCAATCCGAGCAGCACGACCGTCGCCGCCAACTGCGGTCAGGCTACCGGATCAATCAACCTGTCACATACCGGCGGCAACGCACCGTTTACCTATTCTTGGTCGAACGGCGCCACCGTTCAGGACCCTGCCAGTCTTGAGCCGGGCACCTATACCGTAACAATAACGGATAACAATGGCTGTACCCGCACCCATTCCGTAACAGTAAGCGACAACATAACCAACCCTTCGCTAACCGCTAATGTAACAAACAATACAACCTGCAACGGCGGCAATGGCGCCATTGATTTGAGCGCTACCCCGGCCGGCAATTATACTTACAACTGGTCGAATGGCGCTACAACCCAGGATATCAACAATCTGACACCCGGCACTTATACCGTCACAGTCACTTTGGGAGTGACTTGTTCGGCTACCGGGTCCTACACCGTCGCCGACAACCCCAACCTGCCCAATCCTACTGCGGCCGCGGTGAATACCACCTGTGATTTTGCCAACGGCAGTATCAACGCCAGTGTAACCGGTGGCGTAGCGCCCTATACCTATGCCTGGTCGAATGGGGCTACGACGGAAGATTTATCCAATATCCCTGCCGGCAACTATGTGTTGACTGTCACCGGGGCCAACGGATGCACCAATACCGTTTCGGTAGATGTTACCAACAACAACCCGCCCATCAACATCAGCGCCAATGTGCAGGCAAATACCACTTGCAACGGCGGCAACGGCAGCATTGACGTATCGGTGGCACCGGCAGGCAGTTATACCTACACCTGGTCGAACGGCGCTACTTCGCAAGATTTGTCGAACCTGCCGCCCGGCAGCTACACGGTAACGGTCAGCGCGGGTGGCACCTGCACCGCAGAAGCTACTTACAACGTGCCCGATCAGCCCAATCTGCCCAACCCCAGCGCCGTACCTACCCAAAGCACCTGCGATCTGGCCAACGGCAGCATCAATGGCGGCGCTACCGGCGGCGTGCCCCCCTACACCTATCAATGGTCGAACGGCGCAACCACCGAAGACCTTTCGAATATCCTGGCAGGCAACTATGTGCTGACCGTCACCGGCGCCAACGGCTGTACCAACACCATCAGCGTTGATGTGGGCAACAACAACCCGCCATTCAACGCCACCGCCAATATTCTTCCCAATACGGTTTGTAATGCCGCGCCAAACGGAAGTATAGATGTAACCGTCACACCCGCCAACCCGAACTATACGTACACCTGGTCAACCGGCGAAACCACACAAGACCTTGCAGGTTTGTCGCCCGGCAGTTACACCCTTACTGTCAGTGCCGGCGGATCCTGTACCAATGTGTTCAACTTTGAAGTTCCCGGCAACCCCAACCAGCCAAGCATAACACCCACTGTAACCAATACTTCCTGCGATTTTGCCAATGGAAGTATCAGCCTGAGCGTAACCGGAGGTACCCTGCCCTATACTTTCCTTTGGTCAAACGGGGCCACCACCCAAAACCTGGTGGGCGTTTTGTCTGGTAACTATTCCGTTACCGTCACCTCACCCAACGGTTGTACCAGCGAAGCGACGATCAATGTAGACAATGTCAACCCGCCTATTACCCCGACGGCTGTAATAATGCCCAATACCACCTGCAACGCTTTCCCCAATGGAAACATCAACATGAGCGTTGCGCCACCCAACCCCAACTACACCTACAACTGGTCAACCGGCGCCACCACACAGGACCTCAACAATTTGCCACCCGGGTCTTATACGGTAACGATCAGTGCGGGAGGCTCCTGTACACAGGTTGCCACTTTTGATGTACCGGACATTCCCAATGCCCCCAATCTGAATGCCACCTTTATTTCTGCCAATTGTGGGCTGCCCAACGGCAGTATCAACCTGACACCCTCCGGCGGCATTACACCTTACACCTACAACTGGTCAAATGGCAGCAGCACGCAGGATATTTCCAATATCCCGGGCGGTTCGTATGATGTAACGGTAACCGGGGCCAACGGATGTTCCAGTGTTCTCAACGTAGATGTACCCAACCTGGATATTCCAGTGGATATCAACGCTTTTGTAAATCCCCAAACCTCGTGCATTACCAACAACGGTTCCATTAATCTGGTAATTTCTCCCCTCAATGCAAGCATACTTTGGTCGAACGGTGCAACCACTGCCAATATCACCGGACTCGCCATCGGCGAATATACTGTAACCGTAAGCGCAGGCGGCACCTGCACAGCCAGCGCCACTTACAACATTGACGACAACCGCGAATACCCCATCCTGACGGCAGAAATAACGCCGGTTGTTTGCGGACTGGTTAATGGCGCTGTGAACCTTGAAGTTGAAGCCGGTATTCCACCCTATACTTACGATTGGGCGCATATTCCGGGCCCGAATAATTTGCAGGATTTGTTCAATGTTTCTGCCAATAACTACGCCGTAACAGTAACTACCGCTGCTGGTTGTACCGAGGTCTTGTATGCCGAGGTCCCCGCCGAGGTACTCCAGATTGAAATCATCGGTTATCCCGTAGATGATGTGGCTTGTACGTACAACAACGGATCCATCGAACTGGATGTACAGCCTATGGTGACCTATCAATACAACTGGGCGCATATACCGGGCGGCAACAACCCCGAAGACCTGAACAACCTCGGCGCCGGCACTTACACCGTTACGGTCGTATACGGCACCTGTAATGCAAGCGCTACTTTTGAAGTTTTTGACATGGCAATCGCTCCCTCCGCTTCTGTTTCGGCAACAGCTGCAACGTGCGGACAAAGCAATGGCGGCGCCATCGTCAGTGCCAGCGGCGCTATCCCGCCTTATACCTACGACTGGTCGAACGTACCCGGCAACAACAACCCGGCAACCATCAACAATGTGGCGCCGGGAATTTATACCGTTACGGTTACCGACTTTTTTGATTGTTCCACAACCGCTACCGTCACCGTTAACAACAGTACCATCGCCATCAATATTGCCGGCAACCCGACCCCCAATACTTCCTGCGCATCGCCCAATGGTACACTGTCACTGAATGTCACGCCTTCGGGAAATAATTACGTGTATAACTGGTCGAACAATGCAACGACCCAGAATCTGGCGGGCATCGCACCAGGTATCTATTCGGTTACCGTCAGCGCCGGTGTGGGCTGCTCGGCAGAAGCAACCTTTATTGTGGGAAATGCCACCGTCAACCCGCAGCTGAATGCCGACGTAATTGCCGCTATTTGTAGTCAACCCAATGGCAATATTGACCTGAATGCCGGCGGAGGTGCCGCCCCCTACAATTTTGTCTGGTCAAATGCTGCAACAACCGAAGACCTGAGCAACATCCTGCCCGGCAACTACGCCGTCACGGTCACCGATGCCAATGGCTGTACCGCCGATACCACGTTGAATGTTGCAAACAACGCTTCCACTTTCAGTCTGGCAGGCACTGCCGCTCCACACAGCGATTGTGCCTCCATCAATGGCGCCATTGATCTGCAAGTTACCCCG
>JANRLZ010000176.1:0-4574 GCA_033762055.1 Saprospiraceae bacterium | reverse complement strand
AAAACTGATACAGGAAAAAGTGTTTGAACTGTATGAAACCGGCGGAATGAGCACGGAGGAATTTTTACAGAAAACAGCCAACGGTTTTCAACCGCCTCTATCGCCGGAACAGGTCAAAAATGCCTGGAATTCCATTTTTATCGGCATGCCCCGGCATCGTTTCGATTGGTTGTTGCAACTTCGGCAGCGGTACAAGGTTTTCCTGCTCAGCAACATCAACGACCTGCACGAACGCTGGATCGCCGAATACATGCAACGCGAACACGGGCTGAGCGACTACGAAACCCGTTATTTCGACGGGGTGTATTTTTCTCATTTCATCCGTTTGCGCAAACCCTGGCCGGAAATCTACGAATACGTGCTGGCCGATGCGGAATTACGGCCGGAGGAAACCATTTTTTTTGACGACCTGCCTGAAAACGTGGAAGCTGCCCGGCGGGTGGGCATACAGGGCATCTGGCACCCGCCAGGCTCCGAAATTTGTCATACGACCGCACTTTGACCCCGTCCACCGTAGGCCGTCTACCGTCTACCGTCTACCGTCCACCGTCCGCCGTCCACCGTCTACCGTCTACCGTACCATCTTGATTGCTTTCGCCATGCGCCCGTTCAAATCCAGCTGCAGGATGTAGTTGCCGGCGGGAATATGGGCCGGGAAATCGAGTTGCAACGTATGCTCACCCGGTTCGAAGCGGTCGTTTTCGCGGAAAGTGCGGATCAATTTGCCCTGCATATCATAAAGGTGGATGCCGACGGCGCTTTTTTCCGTCAGGGCAAATTGCAGATTGCATTGTTCGCCGACGGGGTTGGGGTAAATAAGAGGGGCTGTTTCGGCGGGGGCGGCGGCGCTTAATATGCCGGCATGCAAGTCGAGCAACAAACGATGCAGGTAAATTTTGCCTTTTTGGGTAGAAATGATGACCTGATTTTCGTGTACTTCCATGGCTTGCGGACGATGGCCTTCTAAATCAAGGGTATAGTATCCCTGATTACCAAATGCCGGGTCTAATTCTCCATCGGGCATCAGTCGGGTCAATACTGCAATTTGTCCGTCGTTGTAGGCAATCCAGTTAAGCGCCAGTATTTTTCCATCGGGTAAAATGGCCAAATCAACGCCTTCACTCAGCTCCGGAAAATATACGGCTCCCATTACGCCAAAGCTTTGGTCACGGTGGCCATTTGCGTTGTAACGGGCCACGAATGCCTCATAATCGGGAATCGTGTAACCGGTAGCCAGATACTTTCCATCGGGCATTGCCACCATACCGTACACTTCCGCGCTTCCGTTTAAAGGCTCAATGTGAATGCCATCGAGACTAAAAGATGGATCAAGGTCGCCATTGGGCATCAATTTGATGAAATAGGCCTGGTGTCTTACCATGCCGGCAAAGAGCATTTTTCCATCGGCCAAAATGGCGCCTGAAAAAAATATTTCCAGGCTGTTGTTAATGGCGTCTACCCTGACATAGCCGTTATCGCCAAAGGTGGTATCCAGGCTTCCGTCCGGTTCAAATCGTACCACCATGCTTTGGGTGCCTGTTGGCGCCTGGTCTTCTGTTCCAAACAGGACGATTTTACCGTCGGGTTGCATCAAAAGATTGGCATGCAAAGTAAAAGCGGAAGGCACTGTAACCACGCCGTTTTCTCCAAAATCCGGATCAAAACTGCCATCAGGCAGCATACGGATAACTTTTTGGTGAAATGGCGCCGACGGCTCGCGGGCGCATACAATTGTTTTGTTGTCGGGTTGAATGGTAATCCCGATAGAGTAGTCTGAAAGTTCGGGATAATTCATCTGCGCGGAAGGAAGGTGTGTTCCATACGGGTCATAACGGTGCATGCGCATGCCGGCAATATGCCCCCCTATGACGGCCACTCCACCGTCTGGCGTCAGCACGAAGTTTTGACCATAAGGGTAGTAGTTGCCCGATAAAGACGTGTTGATACAGCCAAAATTACCAAAAGACGAATCGGGTATGATCGCTTGCGCGACAGAAAAATGGCAATAGAGCAGGAAAAGAAAACAAAGCGTTGCGTTTTTCATGTCAGAATAGTTTTTGTTGCGAAATATTTTCAAGGGCAAATCTGGCCCTCAGGCCCCGCGAAAAACAATAACACTTTTGCCGCACCTTTCCACTTGTATGCAACATGTAATCAAGGAAGATTTAAATATTTGATTTTCAATTTTTTAAGATAAAAAATCCTGCACTGCAACCCGTGGAAAAAATTGCCTTCCGAACTTTTTTACACGCGTATTTTGCCGTACCTTTGCACACCTTTTTGGTACGCAAAACGTGACGCAAAGGATTCGCAACGCATGAAAGAAGATTCAGCACTCGACCCACAACAAAAAACCGCTCCCGCAAACGATTATGGCGCCAGCAGCATCACCGCCCTCGAAGGCCTTGAAGCCGTGCGCAAACGCCCCGGGATGTACATCGGCAGCACCGATATCAAGGGCTTGCACCACCTCGTATGGGAGGTGGTTGACAATTCCATTGACGAACACCTCGCCGGGCATTGTACCTGGGTGGAAGTAACCATCCTGCCCAACAACGCCATCCGCGTCAGCGACGATGGCCGCGGTATCCCGACGGGCATGCACCCGAAACTGAAAAAATCGGCGCTCGAAGTAGTAATGACCGTGCTGCACGCCGGCGGTAAATTCGACAAGGATTCCTACAAGGTGTCGGGCGGCTTGCACGGGGTGGGTGTTTCCTGCGTGAACGCGCTCAGCATTCACCTGCACGCTGTGGTTCATCGTGAAGGAAAAATCTTTGAACAGGAATACAAACAGGGCAAACCGCAATACGATGTGCGGGAAATCGGTACAACCAGCCAGCGCGGCACTACCGTGACCTTCCTGCCTGATCCGGAAATTTTTGAAACCGACGAATACAAGTTTGATATTCTGGCCCATCGCCTGCGCGAACTGGCCTTCCTCAACCGTGGCCTCCGCCTCAAACTGGTGGATGAACGTGAAAAAGACGACAACGGCTTTAAAACGGAAGAATTCTATTCCGAAGGCGGCCTGCGCGAATTCGTACTCTGGCTCGATGAAGCCAAACAGGCGCTTATCGGCGAACCCATCCACATCACCGCCAAGGAAGAAGGCGTGGAAGTGGAAGTTGCGATGATGTACAACACCTCGTATTCCGAAAATGTGGTGTCGTTTGTCAATAACATCAGCACCCGCGACGGCGGCACGCACGTCAGCGGCTTCCGACGGGCGCTTACCCGCGAATTCAAAAAATACGGCGACGACGAAGGTTTTTTCAAAAAAATCAACTTCGCCATTTCGGGCGAGGATTTTATGGAAGGCCTCACAGCCATCGTATCGGTAAAAGTTCCCGAACCACAGTTCAAAGGCCAAACCAAGGGCGAACTCGGCAACTCGGAGGTAACCGGCATCGTGTCGCGCTGCGTAGGTGATGCGCTTAAAACCTTCCTCGAAGAAAATCCGGGACAGGCGAAACGGATCATCGAAAAAGTCGTGCTGGCCGCCACGGCCCGCAACGCCGCCCGCAAGGCCCGCGAAATGGTACAGCGTAAAGGCGCCCTCACCGGCGGCGGTCTGCCCGGCAAACTGGCCGACTGCGCCAGCCGCAGTCCGGAAGAATCCGAAATTTTCCTCGTCGAGGGCGACTCTGCAGGCGGTACCGCCAAGCAGGGCCGCGACCGCCACACACAGGCGATTCTGCCGCTGCGCGGTAAAATCCTGAATGTGGAAAAAGCCCTGGAACACAAAATTTACGAAAACGAGGAGATCAAAAACATCTTCACGGCCTTAGGGGTGAGCGTCCAGGAAAACGAAGAAGGACACCGCGTTCTGAACACCGAAAAGCTGCGCTACCACAAGGTGGTCATCATGTGCGACGCCGATATTGACGGTTCGCACATTACCACGCTGATCCTGACCTTCTTCTTCCGCTACATGCGCGAACTGATTGAAAAAGGGCATATCTATATCGCCCAGCCACCGCTTTATTTGGTGAAGAAAGGCAAAAACCAGCGTTACGCCTGGAACGACAAACAGCGCAAGGAAGCCCAGCTCGAATTCTCCGGCGGCAAGGAAGACGACGATTCCGTAAAGGTGCAGCGCTACAAGGGTCTGGGTGAAATGAACGCTGAACAATTGTGGGAAACCACCATGGACCCGCAAACGCGTATCCTGAAAATCGCCACCCTCGACGACGCTGCCGAAGCCGACCGCATGTTTGCCATGCTCATGGGCGACGAGGTGCCGCCCCGCCGGGCTTTCATCGAAGCCAATGCGAAGTACGCGCGGATTGATGCGTAAGATCATGAACTATGTTTTTACCGACCGACAGCATCATCTCTTCTGAAAAACTGACGGACTATCTGCTCGTTTTTAAAAAAGAGAATGACAAGTCCAAATTCCTGAATTCAGGGGGATATGCCTTGGAAAATTGGGAAGAATTAGAAAAAGCCTTGAGAAATCTCCTAAAAAATGAAGCGATTTTTCAAAAAGAAGATACTTTTGGCAAATATTACACCGTTTCTGGAACGCTTGCCGGTCAACTCAATGTTAAGACAATTTGGTTTCAGGAACA
>JANRLZ010000175.1:0-3908 GCA_033762055.1 Saprospiraceae bacterium | reverse complement strand
CGGGGTACACTGGAAAAAATACGGAATTCCCCAACCGGCTGCCATGTTATTGGCCGAGCCGGGATCGGGGCCGTTCAAGGGCGCGCGTTTGGATGACTATGCTGCACTGCCCTCCGATCTCAATCTGCTGATTATAGTGGGGGAAGATGATTACGTCGTCGGCGCCGAATTTGGCGGACTGGTATTTAAAACGGCAGTGAACACCCCTCAACGCAATCTGATCGTGCAACGACGCGACACCAGCAACTTCCGACGCTGGATCCTTGCAACTCATTCAGAACCCTATGCCTACGACCTCGATTTTGATACCGGCGTACGCAATTACACGGCCAAACGGGTATTGATGTCGTCGCGACTCAATGAAGTGGATTTTTATTGTTACTGGAAATTATCCGATGCGCTGATTGCTTATACGCGAACGGGGAAATATGGTGAAATCGCTTTTGGGAATACGCCTCAACAGCGTTTCCTGGGGCTCTGGGCCGATGGACGGCCGATTCGGGAAATGGACGTGTATTTGCCGGACAAAAGACCGCTTCAAGTGCAGTCACAGGCAACTGTCAAAGAAGTTTTAGAGGAAAAATAGCATAAAAAAAGCCGCCGAAGCATTTCGCGCCGGCGGCCAAACCCTAAAAACCAAATGAAAACAATCTTCCTTATTTGCCTTATCGCCACGGCACTTTTGCAGCGGCACTCCTTTGTCGAAAAAATGGTTCTCTGAGTGAGCGTATAAAGAGGACGTCCGTGACGCCGGTGATTTGTCTTGAAAAAGCCGCCGAAGCATTTCGCCCCGGCGGCCAAACCCTAAAAACCAAATGAAAACAATCTTCCTTATTTGTCTTGTCGCCACGGCACTTTTGCAGCGGCATACCTTGTCTTGTCTTTTTTTTTACCGGCTTTTTGCCGGTGTTTGCTGCGCTTTCGCAGGTGTGTACTTTATACGCTAAGTGCAGGAGGGGTCACTTGTCGAATGAGAACTTTATTTATGTTTTAAGGTGTGTTAACAAACATGATTTGTCAGGGCGCCATTTTTAACTGAATAGGCCAATTTTAGTTCTGAATTTAAGGCTGCTTTCACAATTCATTGAGAATTGCCAATTTTACAACCGGTTTCTATAAGCCGATTTTACCGTATATCCTTACCCACGTGAATAAAGTTTTACTTTTCAATCCACGCAGCGCGTCTGCCAAACACCGGATACCCAACAGTATCCTGCAAGTGGGGGCCAGTATTGCAGGCCAGTTTGACTTTGTTTTTGTTGATGGAAATTTGGAAGCCGACCCCTGGAGAAAAATTGTTGATTACCTGGGGACCGGTAAATTTGGTTATTTCGGCTGTACAGTCATGCCCGGGCCGCAGTTGCGGCAGGCAATTACCTACACCAAGCAAATCCGGGCTTTGTTTCCCCGGGTGGTCAATATCTGGGGAGGCTATTTCGCCAGTAACCAGTACAAGGTGGTGATGGAAAGCCAGGCGGTTGATTTTGTCGTGTATGGCCCGGGCGATCAGGCATTTCCTGCCCTGCTTCAGGCATTGGAAACGGGAATGCCATTCGAGTTTATCCCCAATCTTGTCTGGAAAACGCCGCAAGGCGACATCATAAAAAACCGGCAGGAAACACTGCTCGATCAGGATGCCCTGCCCCCCCTGCCTTACGATACGCTCGACCGTTTTTATCCCTTGTCGAAATACCTGAATCCGACGTTCCTCGGGAAAAAAACCCTGGCTTATCACAGCAGCATGGGCTGCCCGTTCAAATGTTCCTTTTGTGCGGTCGTGCCTATTTATGAAGCGCGCTGGAGAGGAAAATCAGCGGAAGGAATATTTCGGGATGTTAGGCAGATCAAAGATCGTTGGGGCGCCGACAGCATCGAGTTTCATGATAACAACTTCTTTGTCAGCGAGAAACGCAGCGTGGCTTTCTCCCGATTGATGCTTGGGCAAAACATGCAATGGTGGGGCGAAGGTCGGATTGATACCCTCGATCAGTATTCCGATGAATCGCTGGCTCTGATGCGGGAATCGGGCTGCCGGATGATTTTTTTCGGCGCAGAAACCGGAAATGATGCCTTGTTAAAGCAGATGGATAAAGGCGGTAAACAAACCGGTGAACAAATTCTGGCATTTGCCGGGCGGATGAAAAAAATGGATATTATCCCGGAATATTCCTTTGTACTGGGTTTGCCGGCAGAAACCGAGGATGAGGTATGGCGCCAGATTGAAGCGGATATCGCGTTTATTCAACGGGTAAAAGAGATAAACCCCGCTACCGAAATCATTATCTATGTGTATTCGCCCGTACCCACTGAAGGGTCGGAATTGTATAATAAAATTCTGGAAGCAGGATTCCGCTTTCCGGAAACGCTCGATGACTGGCTTTCGCCGCAATGGGAACAGTTTGATCTGCGGCGCAACCCGCTCACACCCTGGCTCACGCCGGCCATGGTGCGCCGCATTCAGGATTTTGAAACGGTATTGAACGCGCGTTTCCCGACCATCTCCGACACCAAACTCAGCCCTTTTCAACGAAAGGTAATACAATCGTTTGGTACATGGCGGTATCACAGCGGATGGTACCGTTACCCGTACGAAATCAAGGCTTTACAAAAATTCTGGTTGCGTTACAGACAGCCGGAAACAGAAGGAATGTAGCGTTTTTTGCCTATTTCTTTGCCCAGGTATCTTTTAATGTCACCGTACGGTTGAATACCGGTTTGCCCGCCTTCGAATCCGGATCAACCGAAAAATAGCCCAGGCGGGTAAATTGAAAACGATCGCCTTCTGATGCATCTATGAGCGCAGGCTCAACCAGCGCATTTTCAATCACCTGGAGGGAGTTGGGCGTAAGTGTAGCCAAAAAATCTTCTTCGCCCGCCGGGTCTTCCACCCGGAACAGGCGGTCGTACAGCCGTACTTCGGCGGCATGTGCGTCGGCTGCGGAAAGCCAGTGTATAACGCCCTGCGGTTTTAAACCGGAGGTGTCTTGTCCGGAGCGACTTTCCGGCACGTAGGTGCAGCGTAATTCCACCACCTTGCCGGAAGCGTCTTTTACAACTTCTTCACAACGAATAATATAGGCCGATTTGAGGCGCACCATGCCACCCGGCGACAAACGAAAATATTTGGGCGGAGGGTTCTCCATAAAATCATCCTGCTCGATCCAGAGTTCGCGACCGAAATGCAGCATTCGTTTGCCTGCTTCCGGGTCTTCCGGGTTGTTTTCGGTTTCGAGTTGTTCGCTCTGATTGTCAGGATAATTGGTCAGTACCACCTTCAAAGGATCCAGCACGGCAAAACGCCGCAGAGCGGTTTTGTTCAAATCTTCGCGGATACAAAACTCGAGCAGCGACATATCGGCGACCATTTCCCGTTTCCCTACGCCGATTCTTTTGCAAAATTCGCGGATACTTTCCGGCGTGTACCCCCGGCGACGGAAACCGGAGATCGTGGGCATGCGCGGATCGTCCCATCCGCGCACATGGCCTTCCTCCACCAGCAATTTGAGTTTGCGTTTGCTGGTGATTGCAAAAGAAAGGTTGCGCCGGGCAAATTCGTATTGTTTCGAGGGGAAAATACCCAGTTGCTCGATACACCAGTCGTACAACTCGCGGTGCGGGGCAAATTCAAGGGTACAAATAGAGTGCGTAATTTTTTCCAGACTGTCGCTTTGCCCGTGCGCCCAGTCGTACATCGGATAGATGCACCATTTGTCGCCGGTGCGGTGGTGATGCGCGTGTTTGATGCGGTAAAGCAAGGGGTCGCGCATGATCATGTTGGGCGAAGCCATGTCAATTTTGGCGCGCAGGGTGCAATGGCCGTCCGGAAATTCACCGGCCCGCATTTTTTCGAACAAAGCCAGGTTCTCCTCCGGGGTTGTATTCCGGTACGGACTATCGGCGCCGGGGCT
>JANRLZ010000174.1:0-41562 GCA_033762055.1 Saprospiraceae bacterium | reverse complement strand
TTCGCCCTTCTCGCGCCTATGGAGCCGAAAAAATAGCCGATTTCATTGCTATGCTATTCGCCGGATGCGGCACTAGGATTTCCCGGGAATTTCTGTACAATTTATGCGGATCAATATTTGATTAGCGGCATAGTCGGAATGTTTGACAAGGTATTCCTGAATTGTACATAATAACATCCTTTAGCCAGACCTGAAATATCAATATCCCTATTGAAAGTCATATTTTCAAGCACTGTAACCCCCAGCACATCAACCAAACAAACATTTGCCCGATCAGGCAATTTCAGGTCGGATCGAATCATAAATTTGTCAACACCGGGATTGGGCAACAAGGTGATTTTTTCTAAACCGGGGTCAGTTGATGTTTCTGTCGTAGTCCACTCGAAAGAAAGATCATCAAGAATCAAGAAATTATGCAATGGATACATGCTCGGAATTTCTCCTGTGGAAGAAAAAACCAGCGAAAACGAATCTATCTGTAAATCGGCCTCGTTATAATCAACCGTTGCTTCAAAATAGGTGTATTCAACCTTTGGCAAGAGATGGAAAACAGCTCGACCGATGGTGTCTTTGTAAATTCCATTTTCAAATCCTGAAATAACCATCACCATTTGCGCCCTGGCATTCATCAAGGTATCTGCATCCGTAATAAAGTACTTATAATAACCAGACACTTTCCTGACCTTCGAATCCAGCGGCAATCGGCATGTAGAGTGTTCAATATCACAGGTGCCTAAACTCAAAAAACCGTCTGCATAGTTGTACCATCTATTCAGGACTACCGCATAGTTACCATTATTGGCATCTGTTGTTCTATGAATCTGGGTGCCTGACCAGCCATAAAGTTGCCCCAGATAAGGGTCTTCCACCATAAATCCCACTTCATCAAAAGCAGCCTGATCCAATGTCAATGTGCTGTCTATCCAGTGCTCAAAATCCAGATTGAACAGGGTAGACTGCGCATTCATTCCACCACGATTAAGTGATGTCAATAAAAAAACAACATGTACTATTAGTATGATGTATTTCATTGATATTGAATTGTAGCACAAAATTGAAGACTAAATAACTTGCAAACAATGGACAGATTTCCGTTTCGCTTGCACAAATCCCCGTTTTTATTCCCGAACCGACATTTGCCAGGCAATCGGCGACTTTCCCGTATGTTTTTTCAAAAAACGGCTGAAGTATGCCGGATCGGAAAAACCCAGTTCGGAGGCAATCTTCTTCACCGAATGCGCGCCCGCATACAGTTGCGCCAGGGCCTCCGCTACGGTACATTCCGCTATGACCTCCTGCGGGCATTTTCCCAGGTGTTTGCGGCTCAGTTCATGCAGGTATTTGGGCGAAACAAACAAGCGCCGCGCATAAAACTCGACAGACTTCTCATTCCGGAAATGCATTGCGACGGCATGGCGAAACGCCTGCGCAAGCGGGTGAACACCCTGTTCCGCATCGTTGGCCGGATAAGCCGCGCGATACTGTTCTGCGACCTTTACCAGAAAAGCGTTCAGCCAGCTCAAAATGGTTTGCTTGCGGTAATAATGGTGTTGCCGCCGGGTTTCGCGCAACAACTGTTCGTATATCACCCATACCTCTCTGAAATCCTGTTCCGGCAAATGCAGCACCGGATTGGCTTCCATAAAAAAGAGTTGTTTGAACGGCAGATAAGGCTCCTGGGCAATATAGTCGCGCAGGAAAAGTACCGTACCGCCCCGCGCCTCATCGCTGCGCTGCAACAGGTGCTCGGCGCCAACCGGAATAAAATGTACCGAGTCATCCGCTACCTCATACCATTGTCCGTTGATGTAATGCCGCCCCCCGCCTTTTTGAAAAACCAGTATCTCGTCGAATGCGTGGGTATGCGCCACCCCGTCTTGATGGTGATCCTGCGGGCCGCCCCACTGGAATACTTCTACCGGACAATCGCCCGTGACCGGACGAATCGAATCGAGTGCAGCCATCGGCGGATTGATCCGGGCCGCGCCGGCTGTCGTGTGCATGTTTGTCATGGGAATACAAATTCGATGATTAAAAGTCTTTGTGAATCGTCGTTGCAAACGTACAGGGGCCAACATGAGAGAAATTAGTACACTTTTCTGCATTCTTTCCGGCGCTTGTTCTGGAAGTAAACTGCTGAAAACGGCTAATAACATTCAAATTTCCCCATAACCCTCCCTTTCGCCCATCCGACCGGTCGGTGGCGGCAAGCAAAACAAGGAGAAATGGTGGTTTTAACTGCCTTTTACAGGCATTTGGCGGGCAAAAACGATTTATGGACAAATTAAGCCGTGTTTTCCGGAGAAATAATGGAACATATTTTTCAAACTTTACCTCGCGCTGCGCGCTGTGGCGCTACATTTTAACGGTTTTGTACATTTGCTCGCAGGAAGCCCCTGTTTTTACTGTTCAATCGTCCGTATCATGATGTCATTTCGAACCTTGTACACGCTCCTCTGCGTTTGTATTGCCCTTGAAGTTGCCGCTCAATGCCCTGTTACTGTAAATGCCGGTGACGATGTGTACCGATGTCTTCCCCCTTCCCCCGCACAACTTAACGGCGATATTTCGGGCGATTACCTGAGCTTCAACTGGACGCCCACTGCAGGGATGATCGGCGGAAACACCCTTACTCCCACCGTCACCGTTTCACAAACAACCAACTACGTCCTCACCGCCGTTGCCGCCGACTTCTCCAACAACCTGATTGACAACGGGGATTTTGAAAACGGGAACTCCGGCTTTACCAGCGATTATACCTATAACCCTGGCGACCTCGTCCCGGAAGGCGTATATGACGTCATAGACAATCCGCAAAGCGACCACCCGGGCTTTTCTCCCTGCGATGATCACACATCCGGATCCGGCAACATGATGGTGGTAAACGGCGCCGGCAGCCCTAACCAGAATGTCTGGTGCCAAACGGTAAACGTACTGCCCAATACCCAATACGTCTTTTCCGCCTGGGTCGCCACTGTTGTGGCGGCATCGCCTGCACTGTTGCAGTTCAATATCAATGGGACACCGCTCGGTCCGATTTTTAACGCGCCGGGGTCGGTATGCAACTGGCAAAATTTCTTTCAAATCTGGAACAGCGGCTCCAATACCAGCGCCACCATTTGTATCGTCAACCAGAACACCGCACTCGGCGGCAACGACTGTGCCCTCGACGCTATCTTTTTCAATGCCACCTGCGTAGAAACAGATACCGTTACCGTACATATAGTTAATGTAACTGCCGCCGCAACACCGCCGGTGGTGATCCTGCCCTGCGATGGCGCCGAAGTACAACTCTCCGGGGTCGGAAGCAGCGTGGGCGATAATATCACCTACGAATGGACTACCCTGAACGGCAACATCGTCTCCGGTGAAAATACCCTGAACCCCACCGTCAACGCCGCCGGCGAATACACCCTCAATGTATCCTACGAAGTGAACGGCGAAGTCATCTGCACCAAAACCGCCACCGTCAACGTCATCCTGAACCCCAACCCCCTGAGCGCCTGGATCATCCCGCCTCAACCCCTGGGTTGCGGCGCTCCCACCACCCTGCTCATTGGAAACTCCAGCCAACCCGGCCTTTCCTCCTACCAGTGGAGTACCACCAACGGCAACATCGTGGGCGCCACCGACCAGAAAAACTGCGTGGTCAATGCGGTGGGGACTTATAGCCTCCTCGTTACCAATACCATGACTGGCTGCACCGCCACAACCGATGTAACCGTCACGATTACCAATAATGTTCCCACGGCCAATGCTGCATCGTCCGGACTGATTACCTGCGTCAACGATTCGGTGCCGCTATTCGGGTCGGGCAGCAGCGCCGGACCGAATATTTCCTATTTATGGACCACCGTGAACGGTCAAATCATCGGCCCGGCCAATCAACTCAACAGTGCCGCCGGCGCCGGCGGCCTGTACATCCTCCACGTAACCAATACGTCGAACAACTGTACCTCCAACGACACCGTGGTGGTACCTGCCAACGTAACGCCTCCCTCCGTGCAGGGAACCCTGCCGCCCCAACTCTCCTGCGACCCCAACCAGGATACCATTCAAATATTTATCCTCGTCGGACCGCCGCCGTTTGTATTGATCAACTGGACGACAGCCGACGGGAATATTGTTTCCGGCCAATACACCCCCGCACCACAGGCCGACCAGCCGGGCACCTACAGCGTCTCGGTTTTTGACCCGGCAAATGGCTGCTGGAATTACGACACCTCGCAGGTATTGGCCAATTTCACGGTACCAATTGCCGATGTTTTACCCCCGGATACCGTCACCTGCCAGTCGCCCAGCATTGAATTGCAGGGCAGCGGCAGCAGCGTCGGCGCCAATTTTTCCATCGAATGGACGGCATTGAACGGGGGGAATATTGTATCGGACGGCAATACCCTCACACCGGTCGTAAACGCAGCCGGCGATTACATGCTGGTGCTGCGCGACAGCGTCAGCCTCTGTGCCGACACGGCGATAGTGAGCGTCGAAGCCGATACGAATGTGGTAAATGCCGTTGCCACGACCAACGATACGCTCACCTGCGCCAACAGCGATGTGGTGATTTTTTCTTCCGGCTCCAGCAATGGCAACCTTATCAGTTACCAGTGGAGCACAACCGATGGACTTATTTTCAGCAGCGATACCCTTCCGGATGTGGTCGTAACTGCCCCCGGATCATACCAACTGCTGGTCACCAATACCGCAAACGGATGTTCGGCCACCGATCTGGCGGTTGTAACGCAGGATACGGCGCATCCCCAGATTCTGATTCCTCCCCTGGATACGCTGACCTGTGCGGCTACTACAATCGTTATTCCGGCGCAGAACAATTCAAGCGGGCAGTTTTTATATGAATGGCTGGATACCGGTCTGCCCAATCAAATCATTTCCGGAGGCAGCACACTCACCCCAACGGTCGGAGCCCCGATTACCTATGTACTGAGCGTTGTCAATCTCGGCAACGGATGCACCACCACCGCTACTGCCACCGTCGTAGCCGACACCGCCCCGCCGGATATGCAAATTGCCGCACCGGGCGAAATCACCTGCATACAATCCACGCTGACGCTGGATGCCGGCGCCTCCAGCAACGGACCTGATTTTACCTATGACTGGACAACACCCAACGGCAACATCCTCTCCGGCGACAATACGCCGACTCCTACCGTCAACAGCGCCGGCGATTACATCCTGCAGATCAACAACAACGCCAACGGTTGTTCGGCCCTCGACACGGTAAGTGTGCTGGAAAACACCCTGCTTCCGCCTGCCGAAGCAGGTCTGCCGGCGACTTTAACCTGTACGTTGCCACAACTCGCCCTGAGCGCCAACCCGCCCGCTGCGCCGGCCAATTTGTCGTACAACTGGTCAACTTCCGATGGTAACATCGTGGGCGCTGCCAACCAGGCAACCATTGCCATCAATGCAGCAGGTATTTACACCCTGCTCGTCAGCGATCCGGCTAATGGCTGCACAGCCCTTGATTCGGTTCAAATTTCAGCCAACCAGCAGGCCCCGGTCGTCAACATTGCCCCGCCGGCAGTGTTAACCTGCCTCGTTACCAATGTTCCGCTGAATGCGGCGGCCTCCGGCCAAAACCTGAGTTTCAGCTGGCAAACCGCCAACGGGAACATTACCTCCGGCCAAAACACCGCCAACGCAGGCGCCGACGCTCCGGGCGATTACACACTGGTGGTAGTCGATGGCCTCAACGGTTGTACCGGCAGCGCGCTGGTCAGTGTGGCGCAAGACACCGCTCACCCGGATATTGCCATTCAACCCGCCCCCACCATTACCTGCGATTTTCCTTCCGTAACCCTGCAAGGGCAAAATTTATCCCTGCCCGGCAGTTTTACCTATAACTGGACAGCAGGTGGCGGCGCCAATATTGTTTCAGGCGCCAGTACCCTCACACCGGTTATTGATGCCGGCGGCGTGGTGACATTTTCCTGTTTTAATACCATAAACGGTTGTGAAACCAGCATTTCAACCCCGGTACCTCAAAACACCACCTTTCCCCTTGCCGACGCCGGCGCGGATGCAACCCTGAGTTGTCTGACCAATTCACTGAATTTAAATGGAAACGGGACCGGCGCGCCCAACCTGAGTTACCAGTGGCTGGCTTCCAACGGCGGCAACATTGTGAGCGGTGCAAACACGCCGTCGCCGCTTGTCAACCAGCCCGGTCTGTACACACTGACCATAGAAAACACCGACAACGGTTGTACCGCCACCGACGATGTGGAGGTTTTTAACGATGCCAATGCCCCGAGTGCCAACGCAGGAACTGCCCCTGTCTTGACTTGTACGCTTACTCAAATCAATCTTGGCGCGACCGCCAGTATCGGCCCTGAATTTACCTACAACTGGACCACCATCGGCGGAGGCAGCATTATCAATCCCAACACGCTTACTCCTGCGGTGGATGCCCCGGGCGTTTATACGCTCGCCGTCACCAATTCCCTCAACGGATGTGTGGCAACCAGCAGCGTGACCGTCGAGGAAAATATTACTCCGCCCGTGGTGGATGCAGGCGTTGCAGCAACCCTGACCTGCGCAGTAAGCAGCCTGCAATTGTCGGGCAACGCCGGCGGAGGCGCCGCTACGTATGCCTGGACCACCTCGAACGGCAATATCCAATCGGGTGCAGACACCCCGACGCCCACCGTCAACCTGCCGGGAACCTATACCCTGACCGCTACCCTCACCGCCAACGGTTGCACGGCCGGCGATGTTGTTACCATTGGTCTCGACACCCTGGCGCCGGCTTTCAGTCTTTCTCCAACAACACTGCTTACCTGCGCGCAGTTGAGCGCAGCGCTGAATGCCGTGGTTCAACAACCTTCCGCCGGTAATTACACCGTACAATGGGCTACCGCCGACGGGAATTTTAATGGCCCGCAAAATGCCCTCGCTACCAGCGTGAATGCGCCCGGCACCTATGTTTTAACCCTGCTGAATACGCTCAACGGTTGCGATGCACAAAACCAGATTACCGTATTGCAAGACACCGCAGCCCCCCTGGCAATTATTCAGCCGGCTGAAAACCTGAGCTGCACCCAAACAAGCGTCACGCTCAATGGAAACGGCTCTTCCAGCGGCGCCGGGATTACATACAACTGGAGCGGCGGAAACATTCTGAGCGGACAGGGCACGCTTGCGCCGGTTGTAGGCAGCGCAGGTACTTACACCTTACTTGTAAACAACACCCAAAACGGCTGCAGTACCAACTTCAGCACCAGCGTTGGAGTGGATACCCTGTCACCCACGGCCCTGATTGCATTGCCCGGCCAGTTGACCTGTCTGCAAAACACCGTAACCTTGCTGGGCGCCGGTTCCAGCCAGGGCCCCGGCTTTACGGCCGGGTGGACAAGCATCGGGGGTAATATTGTCTCCGGACAAGGTACCCTTTCCGTGATCGTAAACCAACCCGGGCTATATGTTTTGGAAGTAGAAAACACACAAAACGGCTGCACGCAAACCGCACAGGTACAGGTACAGCAAAACATAGCCGCGCCGGGCGCCGCTATTGGGCCGGCGCCACAGCTGCATTGCAATGCAGCCCAAATCACCCTGACAGGCAGCAGTCCGGCCGGCGCCGGTGTACAATATGCCTGGACGACCGTGGATGGCAACATTAACTCCGGCGCCGGCGCCGCATCTCCGCAAGTGGATGCGCCGGGGCTGTACACGCTGGTCGTCACCAACCCTGTCAATGGTTGTACCTCCGGGGCCGCCATCACGGTGAGTGCGATTCCCGATCCGGTATTTACCCCTTTGCTTACCCAGCCCAACTGCATTCATCCAAACGGCGCAGCCGCGCTCGACGACGTGAGTGGCGGCCTGCCACCCTATACCTATTCTGCCGACGGCGGCCAACAGTTTGGCAGTCAACCCGTATTCAATCAGCTCGTCCCCGGTTTTTACGAGCTGGTGGTGAGCGATGCCAATGGTTGTACGCAGTTGCAGGAGGTTGAAATCGAACCGCCTTTCGAACCGATGCTGGATGTGACGGATGTGATAAAAATAGAACAAGGCGATTCCGTACAACTCCAGCCGCAAACCAATATTGCGGCTACACAGATTGCCGGCTGGGAATGGACGCCCGCCACTGGGCTCTCCTGCACCGATTGTCCGGCGCCCTGGGCGCAGCCTTTGTATAGCCAGTATTATACGGTGTTGGTGGAAGACATCAACGGTTGCAAAGCCGAAGACCGGATTTTGGTACAGGTCAGTCGCAAAAGGCTGTTGTATCCGCCCACGGTTTTCACACCTGATGAAAGTGGCGAGAACGATCGTTTTACCTTGTATGCCAAAGGGGTGAGAGAGATAAAGCGCCTGGCAGTTTACGACCGTTGGGGCGAAGAAGTATTTCTGCGCAACAATTTCGCCCCCAATGATCCCGCTTTGGGATGGGACGGCGCTTTCCGCGGACAAGCGCTCAATCCCGGCGTATATGTGTGGGCCGCCGAGGTGGAATACCTGGATGGTACGGTAGAAGTGGTGTATGGCGACGTGACGCTGGTTCGATAGCCAATGGCGCGGACTGGCGTCAGGCACTTATTTTAAGAACCGGAGGAATAACAACTACTAAAGCGGTGGAAAAAGGATAATTGCCGGGCAGAAAGTGTACCACACAGCAGCAAAAGCATACAACATGGTGGCAAAAGCATACGCGGTCGCTTCAAAAGCATACAACATGGAAGCAAAAACATACGCGGTTGCAACAAAATCATACGGTTTTTTAGCAATGCTGCACCACATCCGTGCGTCTTTTCACCCTTTTTGAAGGATCACCGATAGCATTCATCGCAAAAAAACAAAAAGCCGCCCTTGTGGAGCGGCTTCTGCTTCGGATGGATAACAATCGGTGTGGGAGTAAAATTTAATCGGTAATCAGGACAGTGTTTGTTTCCCAATGTTATGCTTGAAACGCAGCCTGGGAAAAAGGTCACATCCTCACTTCAATTTATTTCCTTTTTTGTCAATATAAAAATACTTGACACCGTCTTCGCTGACATACGCCTTGCCGTCGGCGAAGTCTTCCGCATCGGAAAAGCAGCATACAATCTCTTTGGTTCGCACGTTTCGGAAAGCGATTTTGTCGCCGATATAGCCGCGTTCCATGTCTTCCCTGATGATGGTTTTGGCAAAACTGCGAAACTTCCCTTCGGGAGTTGTCGTGGAGCGCACCGGCTCCTCATCCGGTGCTTTTTGGGGAGTACGGGCAGGGTCTGGCGCCGGTACGACTTGTGGTCGTGCCGGGGCTACGCCGTAGTCGGTTTGCGTGGGTGTCTGGGTTTGCGTGGTCGTTTCCTGCGGCTTTTTGTCGGGGAAAAGTTGGGCGCGAAATACCCAGGTGAGTATGCCCAGCACGGCTATGAGCGCAATCCACCCGATGAACAGGGGCATTTTGCTTTTGCTACCGTCCCATTTATCAGCCGAAAAACCGGCAGCCTTCAGCGGCGTATCGGTCCAGGTACCCGGCACCTCCTGCGCCCATTCGATCATGGCGCGACTGATGCGCGCTCGTTCGAGGCGATAATCTTCGTCGGAGACCGTTCCGGCGTTGTAGTCGGACATCAGGGTATGAAAACGCGCGGCGTGCTGCGCTACGGCGGCACTTTTTTCTTCATCGGAATAATGGCGGGCAAGCAACAGACCGCCTTCGATAGCGGCTTCAAGTCGGCCTTTGGCGAGCAGGCGTACGATGATGGATCGGGCTACGGCCATGATGAGTTTGTTTTTTTAGCAGGGTAAAAAAGCCCGTTCTGAGCCGGGTGCAACAGATTGAAATCAGATCGGGATAAAATCAAGCGGTTACTCTGCCAACATCGTTCGATAATAATCCGGCACAAAGCCAATGACTATATCGCCGGGGTCAATACCATAATGCGTAAAATCTTCGTCAATTAAACGATCTGTCCAATTGGCATGTATCCAGATTTTTCCATCAGACTTTAGTTCAAAATGGTAAATATTGGAGTGTAGATGCTGGTTGCCTCGCCAACCAGAATTCAGCAACAGATATTCGCCGCGCTGCTCGTCTGCAACAATCTTGCGGACAATAGTTTCATTTACTGTGGGCATTTTTGCCTCAGCAGTGAGAAACGCCAGCAAGGCTCGCCTATATTTATCCTGTTTGGAATTCACGTTACCCATTGGATAATTTCTTCGGTTTGAGCGTTAAAAACCAATCTTCTTAACTTGTTTTGGGTTACTCCTCTTGCCACCGTTTTTAAATGGAAGAATTAGTTATAAACCGATTCTTCCACAGCGAGGTACAAAATACGATCAGGTTCTTGAATCTCAAGACCGGAACGATAACTAATAAATTGTCCAAGCGCTGTGTAAAACTCATAAATAAAAGAAACACGTATACAACTTTTTACTTCTACTGCAATTTTTTCACCATAACGTTCTGCCGCCACGATGTCCTTTTCTGCAGCAAGGTCTATTTCCTGTCTCGCTTCAGCTTCTTCTTCCAAAATATAAGGGTCGTGGGTTACGATCCAGCCAGATTTTTCAAGTACGGATCTTACTTTTTTAATGGAGAATGTCCTTGGCCATATCCAACGTTTTCATTGTTTTTTCCAAAGGTAACATTTTTCAGAATTTAATCCCATGAAAAGTTACATAAGGTTTGAAAAAACAATCCCGGGCCTTTCTTTCACTCCTCCGCCAGTTTGCTCACCAGTACCCGGTCAATTTTGCTTTTGTCCATGTCCACAATTTCAAAGCGATAGCCTTCGGTGGTCAGGATGTCGCCTACTTTCGGGATTTCGCTGAGTTTGTACAGGATGAAGCCTGCCAGCGTGGAGTAGTCGGCGTCTTCAAAATCAAATTCCTTGAGGCTGAGCGTTTCCCGCAGTTCGTCAATCGGGATCATGCCGTCAACGAGCAGGCTGCCGTCTTCGCGGGTCACAATATCGGGTTCTTCGGCGTCGTCGAGATCAGGCAGGGTACCAAATATGTTTTCCGTCAGGTCGTGCAGGGTAATGATGCCCTGGGTGGAGCCGTATTCATCCACGACGACGGCAAAATAGTTGCGTTCTTTTCGGAAGCGTTCCAGAATTTTCAGCGCGTTCATTGTTTCGGGGATATACAGCGGCTGCGTAGCAATGCTGCGCAGATCAAAGCCTTTTTTGTCGCGATTGTCAATATAATCGCGCAATTTCACCACGCCGAGGATATTTTCGATGGTATCGTCGCACAGCAGGAACTTGGTATAGCCGCTTTCGCGGATAATACGATCGTTTTCCTGATCTTCGGCGTGTATGTCTATCCATTCCACTTCATTGCGGTGGGTCATGATGGTATAGGCGTCCCGATCGGCAAAACGCAGGATATTGGTAATAAACTCGCTTTCTTTTTGTTCGAGTACGCCCTGTTGGTTGGCCATTTTAACCATCGGTTTGATTTCATCTTCCGAGATACTTTGCTGGTCGTTGGGTTTGATGAACAGCATACGCATAAACATCTTGGTACTCCAGCTCAGCATCACGGAGATCGGCCCGGTGATCCTTGTAATCACATTCATCACCGGAGCGCAGGCAATGGCGAGCGATTCGGCGTACTGTATGGCAATGTACTTTGGCGCCAGTTCGCCTACAATCAGCGAGAAGTAAGTGATGAGGGTAACGACGACCGAGATCGAAATTTGCTCGGCATACGGCGCTGTTGCCGGTATTTGTAAAAACAGCGGCTCCAGTTGATGGCCAATTGCCACACCGGCATAGGCGCCTTCCACGATACTGATCAGCGTGATACCGATCTGCATGGCGGAAAGATAATGATCAATGTTATCGAGCAAATCAACCGCAATGGCTGCGTTGCGGTTGCCTTTCATTTTTTCGCCTTCCAGACGCGAACGTTTGGCGGTAAGCAAGGCAATTTCACCCAGCACAAGAAAACCGTGCAGGACGATAAGGACGACTACTATGGCAACTTCCATGCTAAGAGTGCTGCCGTACCGCTTTGAAATAGTGGGTTAAAGGCGCAGTTGCGGTGGGGCGGACGAGCAGCGGAGGTTTTTTTGCGGGAATCTCAAAATAAGTTGCGCCCAACTTTGTTCTGGATTCGGGGGCAAAAGTAGCAGGTTTGCCCAATTTTTTTTTGCAAAAAAGCGGTGGTTGCCTGCACCGGAAAAAAAATTTTGTTAAAACGTAAAAAAAATTTCTCCCTGAATACAATAAGCCCATACATTTGACCTCGTCAATCGGGCACTTGCCCCATTTCATCACCAACTTTATTCTCTGCGTATCGGCTCATAACTTGTACACCAATTAAATTTCTTAATCAATTTAACTGGTTAACAGCAAAATCCTTTGCTCATGCAAGTTATGCCAATGCTCCACGATCAGGAACTGATCGCCCGCTACGTAGATGGTGATGAACAAGCCTTCGAGACCCTTCTCGGTCGTTATAAAGGCAAAATTTACACCACCATTTATCTCTTTGTGAAAGACCGCGCTCTGGCGGAAGACATCTTTCAAGAGGTTTTTATCAAAATCATTGACACGCTCCGCAAGGGCAAATACAACCACGAAGGTAAATTCGTGCAATGGGCCATGCGCATATCGTATAATATGTGTGTGGATTACCACCGTCGCAACAAACGCCGGGCGCACATCAATCCCAGCCCCGATTTCGACATCTTCGACGTACTGCGCGTCAGTGATGAAGGCCCCGAAACCATCATCATGCGTTCCGAAACGCACAACCGCATCCGCCACCTGGTAGATGCACTGCCGCCCGAACAACGCGAAGTGGTGATTCTCCGCCACTATGCCGACATGAGTTTCAAGGAAATCGCCGGCCTGACCCGCGTCAGCATCAATACCGCCCTGGGCCGTATGCGCTATGCCCTGATCAACATCCGCAAAATGATGACGGAACGCGAAGTCGTTCTGCAATAAATCATCCCCGCTTCTTCCCCCAAGGAGGCTGTCTCACAAGACAGCCTCTTTTTTTGTGCCCCCACCCCCATCCTAGCGAGTATCATCTTTTCCGAACTTTGCCCCATGAACGCTTTGAGAGAAACAAATTTTCAGCTCCCCGGCCAAACCGCCTTTTATCGCGGCAAAGTACGCGACGTGTACACCATCGGTGATCGCCTCGTCATGGTCGCCAGCGACCGCATTTCGGCATTCGATCATATTCTGCCCCGCCCTATTCCGCACAAGGGCGCCGTGCTGAACCAGATTGCCGCCTATTTCCTGCAATCCACCAGCGACATTTGTCCCAACTGGCTCATTGCCTCACCCGACCCGAATGTGGCGATCGGATGGCGTTGCGAACCCGTAAGGGTCGAAATGGTGATTCGGGGATATCTGGCAGGTCACGCCGCGCGCACTTATGCATCCGGCCTGCGCAACCTCTGTGGCGTACCATTGCCGGAGGGTATGCGCGAAAACGACCGTTTCCCGGAACCCATTATTACTCCCAGTACCAAGGCGGAAGAAGGACACGACGAAGACATTTCCCGCGAGGATATTCTTGCCAAAGGCCTGGTAAGTGAAGCCGATTACCTGAAAATGGAAGCATACACCCGCGCACTCTTTCAGCGCGGCGCCGAAATGGCCGCTGCCCGCGGCCTGATCCTGGTGGATACCAAATACGAATTTGGCATCCGCGACGGACAAATCATACTCATGGATGAAATTCATACCCCCGACAGCTCGCGCTATTTTTATGCCGACGGGTATGAAGAACGGCAGATCCGTGGCGAAAAACAACGCCAGTTGAGCAAGGAATTTGTGCGCGAATGGCTCATCGCCCATGGATTCCAGGGAAAAGAAGGCCAGGAAATGCCCGTTATGCCCGACGCATTTGTACGGGAAATCTCCGACCGCTACATCGAACTCTTCGAAAAAGTAACCGGGCGCACGTTTATCAAAGACGAAAACCGCAACATCGCCGCCCGCATCGAGGAAAACATCCTGACGGCCCTCGCCTTGATGTAAATACGACCAGCCTGACGAGAACCATTCAGGAAGGATCTATGCCCGTAAAACGGCCTGACGTTTTTTTTACAGGTGGTTTAAACCTTTATTTGCTTTTAGCATCTTACTTTCAAACTCGCACAACTTGCAACTGAAAGCAACGAATTCGTCCGCGACGGACGAGCAAATCATGGAATTGATGCGCGCTGAATCCACCTTCGAGCGGGGGTTTCGTTTGCTGATGGCGCAATATCGCGAGCGTTTATACTGGCACATTCGACGGATGGTGCAGGCACATGACGATGCCGACGATGTGCTGCAAAATACGTTCATTAAAGTTTACCGGGGCATTGCACAGTTTGAAGGAAAATCGAAACTCTATACCTGGCTTTATCGCATAGCGACCAACGAGGCGCTTACGCATTTACAAAGTCAGGCGAGACGCGCTTCGACTTCAATTGACGACACCGGCAATTTGATCGCCAACCGCCTGAAAGCCGATGAATGGTTCGACGGCGACGCGGTACAAACCAAATTGCAAATCGCCATAGCGCAACTGCCCGACAAACAAAAACAGGTATTCAACCTGCGCTACTATGATGAAATGCCCTACGAAGAAATGTCGCAACTGCTCGACACCTCGGTGGGCGCCCTGAAAGCCTCGTTTCACCATGCCGTAAAAAAAATAGAGGCGGCATTTATGGAACAATAAACTGCATTCAACAATGAAAAAAGAACTTTTGGACGACGATCTCCCGCCCTTCCTTCGTGAAATGAAGGAAAAAGGCGACGGATTCAAGGTGCCCGAAGCATATTTCGAAGGGTTGGAAGATGCTGTATTCAAACGCCTTGAAGCCGGCGGCGACATGCGCCGCCCGGCCATAAAAGCGACCAAACGACCGCTGCGATTCCCCCTGTCTATCCGCCCCCGAACAGCCATGGCACTCGCTGCCGGCATGGCGCTGGTACTGGCTGCCGTGTGGTTTTTCCAACAGCCGGCAGCGCCCCCTCAACAACAAATAGCCGCCGTCGAACTAACGGAAGAGGACCTGGAAAGTTACCTGCTCGATAATGTACACGAGTTCGATCCGGAACAACTCGCCACGCTGAATACAAGCGAAATCACTGAAACCAGTTCGGAAAACAACAACGATTCCCCCAAAAAAAACCAGCCTGCTGCCAATGATATCCATCCCAATGACCTGGATCATATCCTCGATGAAATGACGGATGAAGAACTGGAGCAGATACTTTGAACCTATCATTTATCATCCATCGCTATGAACATTGCCATGAGACATTCTCTTTTAACCGCCCTGGTTTTCGTCGCGTGCTGCGGCCTGGCTCAGGCACAGGTGGATCCGGAGAAACGCGAAGCCAGACTTGCTGCCTTTCGCGCAGAGGTTTTCACCCGGGTACTCAATCTTACCCCCGATGAGGCCCAGGCTTTCTGGCCGTATTACAATGAATATTCCGACAAACGGGAGCAAATCCAGCAGGACTTAAAACCCGCCAAACAGCTCGATCAGATGAGCGATGCGGAAGTAGAGGAACAAATAAAGCGGCACTTTGAAATGAAACAACGCGAACTCGATTTGGAGCGCGATTTTTATCAAAAAGTGCGCAAGGTGCTTCCGTTGCGTAAAATCGCCAAACTGCCCGCCGCCGAGCGTGAATTCCGGGAATCCCTGATCAAAAAGCTCCAGGAAGCCCGCGAAAAACGACAGGAACGCCCGCTTCGTCCCGGCAGAGGGCGACGTTGAAAAACTGAAAGGGTGCGGGAACGGGGTGAATGAATGTGCTTGGTTTTTCCATCGCTCATTGCGTTCCCGCGCCCGGGCAATTTTCGCGCACAACACAGCCAAGGAACTCTTTCTTAACCGCGTCATACAAACAACAGATTAGGCAGAGCGCAAATATGGAATTTCCTCGATCGGCTAAAAGCGTCAAATTAATATTTGTACGTTTTCGCTGAATCAGGAAAATCTATACATGCTATCTTCGCCGCCCTTATGAAGTCTGTTGTTTTTTTACTCCTCCTTTCTTTCGCTTTTCTTCGTTGCGCCAATGCCCCCGGCCCGGATCATCCACCCCGAACAAGTGTAAAAAAACCGGCCTTACCTGCCTATATCCAACAATTTGCAGACAACTACGACCGCTATTTCTCCGATTCGGTTCGGCTCACCCATACCCCCGGCGCTGCGCTGGTAGTGGTAAAAGACAGCCAGGTAATTCTTTTGCGTTGTTTTGGGCCGCGCATCGCAGGCGCCCCCGATTCGATCAACGCTGCAACGGTTTTTCGCATTGGTTCGCTTTCCAAAGGCTTTGCCGGCGTGTTGTGCGGGATCCTGGTGCAGGACGGTGTGTTTAACTGGAACGATCCGGTCAAAAAGTATTATCCTGAATTTACCCTGCGCGATAAACTACAAGCCGACCGGATTCAGTTGTGGCACTTGCTTTCTCATACCACCGGCCTGCCCTATCATGCCTGTACCAACCTGATTGAACGAGGCATGGATATACCGCATATTGCCAAAAACTACCTGCCCGCAGCACCGGTATGTGGCAAAGAAGGGGAGTTTTTTGCTTACCAAAACGTCGCGCTTTGCCTTGTAGAAGAAATGATGCGCCAGGCAACCGGTCAATCGTATCAGCAACTTCTTACGGAAAAAATTTTTCGCCCGGCCGGCATGTTGCAAGCCTCTTGCGATTTTGAAGGGATTTACAGCAACCCCAATAAAACGTTGCCTCATTTTGCCACCGGCATTGGAACCTGGCGCGCCGATTCGATTTCGCGTTTTTATTACAATGCCGCAGCGGCAGGCGGCGTCAATGCCGGCATTGCCGACATGGGAGAATGGTTAAAGATATTGTTGGGGCAACGTCCTGATATCGTAACTACCAACACCCTCGACCGGGTATTTCAGCCGGTGATACAAACCGGTAAGGAGCGCCGCATATTTCCGCAGTGGCTCCCCCGCGAAGCAGCTTCCTATGCGCTCGGCTGGCGGGTACTCGACGATCAGGGCGACACCATCATTTATCACGGTGGTTATGTAAATGGCTATAAAAGTGAAATTGCGCTCAACCGCCGCGATGGCATCGGAATATGCGTTCTGTTCAACGCGCACACGCCGCTGAGCAGTGATTGTATTCCGGCTTTCTTTGAACAATGGAAAAAAGCCAAACTTTCTGCCCCTTCCTCTTACTGACGGCGCCGCCAATACCTGCGCAACCACCCACCCAAAAGCGCCAACCCAAGGGCCGATACCAGCACCCATACGCTAAGACGGGAGCCTTCTCCCAGTCTCCGGTCTGCACCGACATGCACCAGTCCCGCCCAGAAATAAGGCGTTAGGGCAGCTGTTTCCACGGAAGGGTCGGCTAAGTAAGCCAGTTTCGCTTGCCGCAAGGCCGCACCGGAAGTAGCGCCGCCATCGAGGCGTTGATAAAAATACTCCATCAACCGCGCCGTACTTTGGTCGTTGACCGACCACAAGCTGGATACAACACATGCTGCGCCGGCTGAAGCAAAGGCACGCGCCAGGCTCATGACGCCCTCCCCTTTTTCTTCTTTCCCCAAACCCGTCTGACAAGCCGAAAGAACCACCAGGTCGGCTTGCAAGGGCAGAGCATACAAATCCGGCAACAGCAACGATTGATCCATCAGTTCGATACGGGGTTGCTCTCCGGCGAAGGCATGGGTGGAAAAATGCAAGATTCGGTATTGAGGCGCCTGTTGCAGGAATTGCGCCAGCGTCGCGTCGGCGCCACGCAACAAGGCGGCATTCTTTCCCGAAAAATCAGGCGCGGCCAGGGGCGCCAGCCCTCGTTCGTGTTGTGCAAAGCCGGGCGCAATGGCGAGCAGTGATTTTGAAGCCCCGGAGCGCAGATTTCGCTGTTGGCGCAATACAGCCAGCGACCAGGCATAACGAACTTCCTGATTGCGAACCAGATAATCGGCGTTGCGCAAGGTTGTGTGGGCATCGGTTCGTGTCAGCAAGGCTTCAAACGGCACAAAATTTAATATTCCGTCGGGGACAATGGTTAATACCCCGGCGCTCGCTGTTGCCGGGGGTAGCAACTTTTGCCACAAGGCATACGCAGTTTGAAAAAAGTCGGATGGGTTATTCAGAATGGCAAAATCGTTTTCAAAAAAGGCGAGGTAGCGCAACACCAGGTTTTGCCAGGCGCTATCCGCCGGAATACGCGTCCATAACGGCGTATTTTTGGGAGAAAACACCCAAATATCTACCCATCGGGCGCTGATGAAATATTCCACCAGCATTTCTCCGTCGGTAAAGTCGGTATAGGCGGGCAGCCATTGCGCAGCCTGAAATTCCAGGCCGGCAAATTCCGGATACGCTTTTCGCAGGCTTTGTTCCAGCGCCGCAATTTGTCCGCGAAGCGCGTCGCCCTCCATTCGCCACTGCACCGCTTTTTCATTGGCTGGTTCCAACAGCAGATTTTTGTCAAAATAGGAAAGTCCTTGTCGCAAGGCATTTATCTGGGCAAAACGCGGGTCGTTCAGGGTTTTACGTTGCCGAAGCAGATTATCCTGCATCGCCTCAAACAACAACACGGCCTTGCTGCGCTCGGCTAATGTGATGGATTTTTCCAGCCAGGCGATTTCTCCGGTTTGTTCATACAAGGCTCTGACAATCTCCATGGCGGCTTCTTCCCGTAGCCGGGCGTCTTTTTGCAAATGAAGTTTGGAGGAACTGTATTGGTACACCCTGCGCAGTCGCGCTTCGGCTTGCCAGGCCAGGTCGTGGCATTCCAGCGCGCATACAAGCCATGACGTTTCTCCGGCATATTCAAAAAGGGCCTTTGCTGCTTCTGCTTTGGCGATTAATGCTTCAAAAATGGTATTCTCTTCATAAAAAAAATCGGCGATGGGTTGGGCTTTATGGGAACTTGAGGGTTTGAAGTCAGGCAATACCGCCACCAGCGCCCGATCGGAAGCGGCCAGGGCCATTTCCGGTTTTTCCATTAAAAGAAACAAACGCGAGCGGGCCACTTCGATTTTACCCACATCGCGCGAATGCGTGCCAAACATCGCCTCCGCATCCTCAAGCGCTCCCGACAACAAACGTTCCGCAGCGGCAAACCGCCCCAGTTTCAGGTTTGCAATGCCCGCCGTTCGCCTTGAATAACAGCGATATTCAAGCATTGGCCCGTTGTCTATCGGGCCATTCAACAATTGCAGCGAGGATGCAGCGGTTGCGGCCGCATCCCTGATTCGGCCCTGATCGAGTTGGCTTTGTGCCAGCGCACCCAGCAACAAGGCGCGTTTTGCGGCTGAAACCGTCGTAAGGGTCAAGCCTGTCCGGAAATTTGTTTCTGCCGCCTGATAGTCGCCTTTATTCCAGAATGCCAAACCAATATTGCAATACAACCCGGCCATACTCTCGTCGTCGCCTCCCAGGGCGAGGGCTTTGTGAAAGGTGGCCAACGCCTTGTCGTCGTCACCCAGGCGGGTATAATGAACGCCAAGGGGTTTGTACACCACTTCCACCGCATCAAAATCGGGGTAACGGTATGGTTCGTAACAACGGGCCGCCGCTTCATACGCCTGCACGGCCTGCCAGATTCTGCCCATTTCGAACAAATGCCAGCCACGACTGGCTTCGATGTAAAGAAATGGTTGCCATTCGGCGGGCGTTCGTGGTTCGCGCCAGCGTTGCTGCAGGGTTTCCTCCAGCAATTGCAATCCTTGGGCCGGGCTGGTTTCAAAAGCTTCGTAGGCATCAAAACGTTCCCAGGCCCACAATTCCAGGCTGTCGGCCTGGCGGGCGAGCAGGCATTTTTTGTGGGAATAATACAGAAAACTGTCTTGCCGACCCGCTTCGAGAAAACGGGCAATGGTCGCGTCGAACTGGTGTACGTCCAGCGCGGTTTGCGCAGTCAAGCCTGTCATGCAGACACCGCACGACAGGCTTGACAGGATTCGCCCGAGCGACTTTGTTACGCGCATGAACAGGAACGGCATCACATTTTTACCTCCACTGAAAATTGGACAAATGGTTTGAACGCTCGTTGCCGGCCCAACACCGCCCCGGCACGAATGCCAATATTGGGGCCTGCACGAACCGACCCGAAAGTAAGATCGCCAAAGGCCGTAAAGTGGTATCGGGTAGAAGAATTCGTATTGACATCCACATTGGCTTCGCCGGTAATTACCTCCCGAATGCCGGTTGCTTGTGAGTAAATGATATCGGTCTGACTTGTTTCAGTGCGTGTTTTCCCTTCTTCCAGGGCGATACGCGCCGAGATACCGAAGCCAAGGCCAAGGCGTTTGTTGAAATTTTTGCGCAGCAAAAGGGGAATTTCAAACGAAACAAAACTGCGTTGCGCCTGTATCAGGGTATCAAACAAGGTCGTGTCTTGCAATATTTGTCCGGGCACCTGCCCTGATCGAACACCTTGTATTCTCACCTCCGGCAAGTCCTGCAATCCTTTCAAACCGGCGAGTAATTCGACTTGCGGGTACATGCGCCACGATTTGAAAGGAGAAAGGCTGGCGCCGATAAAGAAAAAGCCGCTGCGCAGGGAATCGGGGACAAAATTCCAGCCTACCTTGACACCGGGCGACAACCCCATTTTGAAACGGGTGCGGGTATAATTGGTGTAGATCGGCGCTTCGCGGTCGAATACAATTTTGGCACGACTGCGGAATGAATATTTCGGCATATCCCGGTCGGCCTCGATGCGATATTTGACAAATCCTTTGGTGGAATCGCGTTTTTCCACGCCTTCCTGTGCGCTGCCTGGCAGGTAAATGTTGTGAAACACAAACTGGAACCCGTCGGTGGTGCGCATCGTGTCGAGACAACTGCTTTTGGGCAGGGTGGAACGCGGACAAATCGGGCATTTGGGTTGCCAGTCCAGGGGTTTTATTTTTTGCGCATGCAGTCCATCGGGAATTTCAATTTTGACCAGCACGGTGCTGGCCGGGCCTTTGCCATTGTTTTGAAAATCCACCCGGTAATCAATTTTTTTGTTGCCCAGTGTGCGGTAGTTCACCACGTTGTCCGACACCGCAATCGCATTCGGGTCGTGGGCGGCTACAATTTTCATTTCGAGGGTATAAGGCTCGGCAGGAACGGTGGGGTCGTCGGGCACAAAAACGGTATGGATGTGAATAAGTGTGTTCACGTCTTTTACCAGCGTTGGCGCTGCCTCAAGACTGAGGAAAAAGTTGCGTGAGGCGCCGCTTTCGAGGTTTTTGAAAGCCCAGGCGCGTTCTTCGCGGTATTTGCCGCGGGCTTCTGTCAGAATGGTGGGCGGTGGCTGGTCAAGGGCCATTTCGCCGATGACGCCGGCAGCCAGCAGGCTCATCGCCGACCAGTCGGACCAGGGGAGGTAATCTGCGGAGGAGTAGGTGGGTACTTCGAATTCGCCATTTCCGGGGCGGCTTTCGAGGAACTTAAAATGGGGGCCGGGGAATTTTTTTTCATTAAAAAAGAAATGCAATCTCCCGTCTATCGGAAGCGGGCTTTTGTTGCGGTAACTGATGACACAGGTCAATTCCTCCCCTACGCGGGGTTGCGCTGCGGCACGCATGGCGATGGCTTGTTTCCCTTTGGGATCATCAAACACATTTTCGATCTCGGTCGCCGTCAGTGCTTCACGGCCGGCCTTTACATTGACGACTTTGGTTTTTTTTCGGGTGGCTTTTTTACCATTGTCGTAGTGGGCGGTCGCGTCGAGTGTTGCTTCAAAAGTACCCTCGCGCTGGTACACATGCGAAGGCGCCTCTTTGGTACTCATACCGCCATCGCCGAATTCCCAGAGATAGGTCCAGTATGCTTTGGGGGCGCCGGCAATCTGCTCAAGCGGTGGCAACAAGGGCTTGAATTGAAAACTGTTGCCGGAAGGAGAGATACTAAAATTGGCCTCGCGGGGCAAGGCCGGCTGGGCAGCGAGCGGGACGACAATAAAAAGGAAGGCAAAGGGGATGAGGTTTTTCATTGGCAATGATTGTTTTTTTGTTGGGACAATGATACAGAAATTACACCCATGATGCTGCAAAAACCCGGCACCCGTTTTTCTGCATCCATTAAAACGGCTCGCAAACCAGCGTTTCATCACCCGGCGCCGGGCCGGCTTCGTCGGGCGACCCTGTTTCGGGGTGTTCTTCGGCATGGAAATACCTGTTATCCGGGTCAGGTTCGCCGGAAAAGTCCGGTGCGGGATGTTGCCAGTTGAAATAGTCCTGGGCCGACATGGCAAACAAATGTGTTCTTTCCATTAGTGACATCGGTGAAAGAGGATGAAAAAATAGGTGACTACCGATATATCGGCGAATCGGAGATTCCTTACCTCTTTCCCGATTTTTTTTCAACGGCATTTTGACATCTGTCCGGCCCAATCCTGCTTCCAGGTGTTAAAATCGGTCGTTTGGCGCTTTCGCTGCAACGTTTTAAAAAAAGCGCCGTCTCTTGCCGGCAACGAAAACAAAAACCTGTCCCTATGAAGCGTGTTCTCCTGTTGTTGGGCGCCGCACTGATGCTGACTCCCGACGCAAGCGCACAAGCCCAACTTGCCGAAAAGAAAACGCTGGAAGCCGTGCGCATACAGGAAAAGATACTCCTCGATGCCAACCTGAGCGAATCTGCCTGGCAAAATGCGCCTGCCGCCGACCAGTTTTTATATTCCTGGCCCACCCCGGGCAAACCTGCCAGTCAGCGTACGGTCGTAAAAGTGTTGTACGATGATGCGTCTTTGTACATCGGTGCGCAGTGTTTCGACACGCACCCCGATTCCATCTTTCACCGCCTTTCCAAACGCGATGAACTTGAGAATACCGACTTTTTTTCCGTCATTCTGGATACGTATCGCGACGGTCAAAACGCCGTGATGTTTGGCGTTACACCTGATAATGTGCAGTTTGATTCAAAATTTTCGGTTGCCAACGCCAATTCAAACAACGGCAACAACGATGGCGAAGATCCTGCATGGGATGCCGTATGGAAATCTTCGGCACGGCTTACGCCTGACGGCTGGGTGGCAGAATTCGAGATACCCTATGCCGCCATTCGTTTCCCGAAAAAAGCCTTGCAAGACTGGGGCATTAATTTTATCCGCAGTGTAAGACGCAATGGCGAGCGCGATTCCTGGAACGAGATCAAAGCCGAAATTGCCGGCTCGCTCAATCAAATGGGTATTCTTGGTGGTGTGCGCGACATCAAGGCTCCACTCCGCCTGAGCGCCACGCCTTTTATTGCCACCTATGCCAACAATGCCTACAACCAGACCGAAGGGCCGCGCAGTACCTGGACATACCCCTGGTCGGTAGGGATGGATATCAAGTATGGTATCAATGAGGCATTTACACTCGATGCGACGGTAATTCCCGATTTTGGGCAGGTTCGATCCGATCAGAATGTGCTGAATCTGTCGCCATTTGAGGTTCAATTTAATGAAAATCGGCCTTTTTTTACCGAAGGCACCGAATTGTTCAATAAAGGCGGCTTGTTTTACTCGCGCCGGGTAGGCGCCGGGGCACAACTGTTGAATGCTACCAAAATATCGGGGCGTACCAAAAGCGGATTGGGCGTCGGTATCTTTAACGCAGTGGAAGCGGCTGAGTACGACACTTACACGGAAGAAGGACGGGAAATACGCGAGCAGGTGTCGCCGCTTACCAACAAGAGTATCGTGGTGTTCGACCAGAATTTGAAAAATAACTCGTCCATCACCCTCATCAATACCAACGTGATGCGTTCCGGCACGGCGCTCGACGCCAATGTGACCGGTTTTTTATTCAATTTGAAAGACAAGGCCCAGCGCTATGCCATGAACGGGAAAGTGGCACTGAGCAACCGCATCGGCGCCGAGACCCGGGAAACGGGTTTTACCGCTTCACTCAATGCGTCCAAATCGAGCGGTAATTTTCTGTGGGGCTCGGAATTCAACCTCGAAAGCGACGCCTACAATCCCAACGATCTCGGTATTTTATTCAGTCCCAACGAAATCAGTCATAGTGCCTGGATCAATTACAACCGTTATAAACCCTGGTGGAAACTGAACAATTACTGGAGCAGCATGTGGGTGTACAATGAATCCTTGTACAAGCCCTGGGCGGAGTGGTCGCTCACCCAATTTGGATTTAATTTTGGCGGCAATACCCGTAACTTCCACAATTTCGGATTCAATTTCAACTTAACGCCCTGGGGGCGTCATGACTTTTTTGAGCCGCGCGTTTTTGATTTTTCTACCTATTACCACGTGCCGGCCAACTTCAACCTGTATGCCTGGTACAACAGCGATCACCGCAAACGCCTCACCTACTATGTAGAAGGGGGGATGCGCTTTTTTGATGAAACGCGTCGGCGCAGCAGCAGCGCTTACACCGGTTTGCGCTGGCGGGCTTCCGACAAGTTCACCATCGGACTGGGCATCGGCAATGAAATGTCGTGGAACAATGTGGGCGGCCTGTGGTCGTCTGAAATATATGAAGAAGCGGTTGGCGCCGAGGACTTGCCCGAAGAAGCAGTGGCCCTGATGGGGCGTCGGAATATCGTTGGGTTCAACAACAACCTGAATGCCTCCTATTCCTTCAACAACAAAATGAATATCGCGCTATTTGCCCGGCATTACTGGCAAAAGGCCGAGTACAGCAACTTCTACGCGCTTGATTCACAGGGTGAACTGATGCCTTCGCCTTACACCGGTCGCTCGGTGGCAGGCGAACCCCTGAACGATGTAGCCGCCAATTTTTTCAATATTGATCTGATCTACACCTGGCGTTTTGCGCCAGGCAGTGATTTGTTGCTGGTGTATAAAAACGGGATTGGGCGCTATGATTCGGGGTATGCCGTTGACCGGGGCTATTTTTACAATGCCGGCCATTTAATGGATTTCGCAGGCAACAACAATTTCTCCATGAAACTCCTTTATTTTCTTGATTACGAACAAGTGAAGCGGCGTTTGTGAGCCGTTTTTCGTTCAAGCATACAGATTTTACAGAAAGTTTGATTTGGTTACGGGCCTCGGCAAAAGCGCCGGGGCCTTTTTTATGTAATGATTATTGGACGGCCCTTCAGGCTGAAAAGGAAGCACATCAGATTAAAGGGCCATTGTTCGATTCCCGAGTTTTTTTTGTCAGAATCGGGTTACAAAAATGTTAAAGCGGAAATAAATCAATTAAACGGCAAAACAAAAACTCCGCCGCATCGTATTTTGAATTGTTCACTTTTCTCCATTTAATCTCATCCCTCCACATGATGCACCCAACCGTTCTTCCGAAGTCGCGCCAAACGGCGCCTGCCCCTTTCCCCAATGCTCCGTTGCGCACGCAACATCCGCTTTTTCACTTGTTTATGCTGGTGATTGGCGTCCCGGCAGCCATTTTGGCTTGCATTGCTCTGCTGCCGTTTCGTATATTCCGGAACGATCAATTATCCTGAATTCTGTTATTCAGCAGGTTATGCGGAAAAGTAGGCCCGGGCGGGGGCGGCACATTTTGCTCGCCCCTGCGGCGACGCAATTCCAGTTCGAGACTTTTCAGTCCTTTTCGCATGGCCCATTCGTGGTTGGAAGAAAACAACCCGCGCAACATCCAGGTTAATTTTTTCAGCAGCGGCTTTTCTGCCGAAATCTGCCAGTCGTAAGTCACCACACAGGTATCACCCTCCTGTGTAAAACGCCATATACCCTGTCCGACAAAATCGCCGACCGCCTGCAGGGAAAAACCCCGGGGAAATTCGGTTTGTGTGACAATAAACTGCCAACGCAAGGTGTAGGGCAGCCAACCTTTGGTATATAACTCGACCCGTTTTCCGACGCCTCCGGGCTGTCCCTTTTCACGCACTTTTACATCCAGGTAAACCGCCGGCCACCAGTCGGCGAGGGTTTCCACGTCTTCGAGGGTACGGTAAACTTCTTCACATTGTGCGTTGAGGCGCCAGGTGGTGAGAAATTTGTAATCGGCGATCGGCGCAACTTGTGCGGCGGTTGAAGGGGCGGAAGCAGTGACAGGCATAATCAGTATTTTATTTTTTGACGCGACAAAGTTCCCGCGCCGGCCTGTTCAGCCGCCAGTTCAAATTTTGCTCAGTCTTGTTCAAAAGAAATTTACTCCACTACCACGGCAAGTTTTCCGTCCTTTCCGGCCGCCAATCGGGTAATTTTTTTTACCTGATACCGCCCCAAATCAGCCACTTCACGCCACTCTGCTTCGCGACGCGGGTTGTATTGCAAAAGTTTGGCGCCACTCCCTGCCAGGAATACGCCATCGGGCAACAGGACAAAATCTTCGGTTCCGGGAGGCATTTTTACCACGATTTCCTGCGCATTGGTTTTCGGGTCCCAGGTTTTGAGGAACCAGGTTTGTTCGGTGGGTTTTTGGACAAAAAGCAGTTTGCCATCAGGACGTTTGACCAGACAACGCCCGATATTAGCCGCCACGCGCTGCGGTTTTTGCGCCTTGATACCGGCGGCGTACAGGGTATGCGGCTGATCGTTTTCACCGACAATAAAAAACACGGCAAGTGTATCACGCAGCCAGCAATGATAACCCACATTGTAAATTTTGGGAAATTCAGGCCGGCCATTGTCGGAGCGATCCATGGGAAAAGACCAAAGTCGCTGGTTGCCGTCGGCTTCTACCCGTACGGCGGAAAAACGTTTTCCTCCGGGCATCGGGGTGGGCGAATACTCAGCGGTAGCGGGCGTGGCGGTGACGCGGGTTTGGGTTTTTGTCGCCAGATCAAGCGACAGTATATCGGTTTGGGTGGTATCGCCGCGGAACTGCACCGTGATCCACAATTCGTTGTTGGAAAAAAAGGCGGGTTGGTTGTTGTAGCCGCCGCGGTTAAACGCGGTAAGAAAACGCGGGGCATCGGGGCGCCATAAGCTGTCGGCGCCTTTTTTTAGCGAAAACAGCACGATATCGCATTTGCCCGCCCCCTGCGCCTGAAGCGTGAGGGGCAATGTAAGGAGCAATAGTATTCGCAGCATGTCAGGGTGACTTTTAGGGTATGGCGGGATTTTTTTCTTCTTGAAAAATTTCCACCATACGCTTATCGAACAATCAACTTATCGCGTTCCGGGCCGGTGGAAATCATATTGAACGGCACACCGAGCATCAGTTCGAGGTCTTCCAGGTATTCGCGGGCTTCGGCGGGCAAATCGCTGAACGAGCGAATGCCGTCGAGTGAAGCATTCCAGCCCTTGTAATGTTTGAAAACGGGTTCCACCGGCGTCTGACAAAGATCGAAGGGCAGTTGGTGCGTGGTTTGTTCTTCGTAACGATAATGCGTGGCCGCTGCAATTTCGGTAAAAACGTTCAATACGTCAATTTTCGTCATGCATATCTCCGTAACGCCATTAATAAGCATGGTATAACGCAACTGTGGCAGATCAATCCAGCCGCAACGGCGCGGCCGGCCGGTTGTAGCGCCGAATTCCATGCCTTCCTTGCGCAGTAATTCGCCGGTTTCGTTGTCTTGCTCGGTAGGGAACGGCCCGCCGCCCACCCGCGTGCAATACGCCTTGGTGATGCCGATAACCCGCCCGATTCGTTGTGGCGCCACACCGAGTCCGGTACAAACGCCCGCTGTGACGGTATTGCTCGAGGTTACAAACGGATAGGTGCCAAAATCTATGTCGAGCATGCTGCCCTGTGCGCCTTCGGCGAGGATGCGTTTACCATCGGCCAGGGCGTTATTGATAAAGTATTCGCTGTCAATCATCGGCAGTTTGCGCAAGGTTGCCAGACTGTCGAACCATTTTTTCTCTTCCGCTTCGAGGTCAAAATCTACGGAGGGGTAAATTTTAAGCAGTTCGAGGTGTTTGGTTTTCAGCGTTTCATATTGTTCCCGGAAGCCGGGGGCTTCCACATCGCCGATGCGTAGTCCGTTGCGGCCGGTTTTGTCCATGTAAGTAGGACCGATCCCTTTGAGGGTAGAGCCGATTTTGGCTTTGCCTTTATGCGCCTCGCTGGCGGCGTCGAGCCAGCGGTGCGTGGGCAGGATGAGGTGCGCTTTTCGAGAAATAAAAAGCCGGTGATGGAATTCGACGCCGCTTTGTTCGAGCGATTGTAACTCGCGCTGGAAGGTGATGGGGTCGAGGACAACGCCGTTGCCGATCACATTGAGCAATTTCTCCCGGAAAATACCGGAAGGCACGGTGTGCAGTACGTATTTGTTGCCGCCGAATTTCAGGGTATGGCCGGCATTGGGGCCGCCCTGAAAGCGCGCCACGATGTCGTATTCTGTGGCGAGATAATCCACAATCTTGCCTTTGCCTTCGTCGCCCCATTGCAGGCCGAGGATAACGTCAATTTTTTGCATAAAAAAGGTCGGTGTTCGGAACGTCGTTCCAGGGGATGCGGCTCGAACCGCTGCTTGTCGTCACAAAAGTAGAAAAAGGACGGGCCGTGCAAGGGAAGTTTTCCGGAAAACAATTTAGGAACGGGTGAATAATAATTTATCAATTTGATGCGCTTCCTTTTCAGCCTGATTCCGTGATCTTTTTAGATAAATAGCCCCACTATTCGCCCAAAAAGATCACGGAATCAGGTTTAAAACTAAACTACCTGAAATTTACAAGTTATTATTCACCCGTTCCTTAGCCCGCATCTCATCGGGGTATCGTTTTGAGTTGTTCCTGTATTTCACGTTCCCGCACTTTTTTGATGGAATCTACCAGTTGCGGCAGCACAGTGGTTCGGGCAAGTTGACAAAGGCTGTCGTGCAACAAATTGGCGCGTCCGATCTCGGCATTTGAAATAGAATCAATCCGCAGGCGGGTATCGGCGTCGAGCGGGGTATTCGGGCTGCCGCAAGACGTAGCGCCGCTCAATAGCAGCAATCCAAAAAAAACCAAAACTGGGAACGATGCATTGCGCATACGCGATGAATAATGTGATTTTGCCCTTAAAAGGGCGCCCATTTTCAAAACCACTATGCTTTGGCAGACTTGCCAGCGATCAAAACTCCGCACTCCCCGGATAACGCGGAAAAGCAATGACATCGCGGATATTGGTCATGCCGGTGACAAACAATATCAGTCGTTCAAAACCCAATCCGAAACCGGCGTGCGGACAGGCGCCGAAACGGCGCGTATCGAGGTACCACCACAATTCCTGTTCCGGGATGTGCATCTCGCGCATCCGTTGCACCAGCCGGTCGTAGCGTTCTTCGCGTTGCGAACCGCCCACGATCTCACCAATTCCGGGGAACAAAATATCCATGGCCGAAACCGTCGGGCCGGGCACCCCTTCCTTTGGCTCGTCTTGCCGCATATAAAACGCCTTGATGGCTGCGGGGTAGTTGGTAAGAATGACCGGTTTTTTGAAATGTTTTTCCACCAGATAACGCTCGTGTTCGCTTTGCAGGTCGGTGCCCCAGCCTTCTACCGGAAACTGGAATTTGCCTTTTTTGTTGGGGGTTGAATTTTTCAGGATGTCAATGGCTTCCGTGTATGTGAGGCGCACAAATTCGTTGTCGGTCACAAAACGCAGTTTTTCGGTCAGCGTCATTTCGCTGCGCTGGTCTTGCGGTTTGGATTTTTCTTCCTCGATCAGGCGTTCTTCCAGGATTTTCAGGTCATCGGCGCAATGTTCGAGGGCATAGCGGATGACGTACTGGAGCATGTCTTCCGCGAGTTGCATGTTGTCGTTCAGGTCGTAAAAAGCGACTTCCGGTTCGATCATCCAGAATTCGGCCAGGTGGCGTGTCGTGTTGGAATTTTCGGCGCGGAAGGTAGGGCCGAAGGTGTAAATTTCGCCCAGTGCCATGGCTGCCAGTTCGCCTTCGAGCTGGCCCGACACGGTCAGGTTGGTGCTACGACCAAAAAAGTCTTGTGAAAAATCTACTTCGCCTGATTCCGTACGGGGCAATTTGTCGAGATCAAGCGTTGTAACCCGAAACATTTCTCCGGCGCCTTCGGCGTCGCTGGCGGTGATGACCGGGGTGTGGAGGTAGAAAAAGCCGCGGTCGTTAAAAAATTTATGAATGGCAAATGCCAGCGCATGCCGGATGCGGAATACAGCGCTGAACGTATTGGTACGAAAACGCAGGTGTGCGTTTTCGCGCAGGAATTCAAGGGTTTGTTTTTTGGGTTGCAGCGGAAATTCATCGGGGTTACAATCGCCGAGAATCTCGATGCGGTCGGCTTTAACCTCAAATTTCTGGCCTTTGCCCTGGCTTTCCACAAGTTGGCCCGTGGCGGCAATGGCTGCGCCGAATTTGATGCGCGAGAGGGTATTTTCGTCGGTATTTTCAAAATCCACCACCACTTGCAGGTTTTGGGCGGTAGAGCCGTCATTCAGTGCGATAAACTGGTTGTTGCGAAAGGCTTTAACCCAGCCTTTGACGAGTACCGTGGTTCCGACAGGTTCGCTGCGCAGCAATTCGGCGATTTTAATTCGTTGCATAATTTGATAAATCAAGCGGAGCAAAGGCTCCAAAAATGAGGCGCAAAAGTAGTTCAAATACCCCTATTATAAAAGCGCGATTCAAAAGTTGCGGCAAGCAGGGGGCAAGTTCGGGCGGCATCCTACTTTTGCAACCGAAAACGGTTTTGGCTGTTTTCTTTCATCCGCTCCAAAAACGGAATGACGAAATGACGCGCTATGTTCATCCAGGTATTTAAAAGTAAAATTCACCGCGTTCGCATCACGCAGGCCGACCTGAATTATGTCGGCAGCATCACCATTGATGAAGAACTGATGGAAGCCGCCAACCTGCTGGAAGGCGAAAAAGTTCAAATCGTAAACAACAACAATGGTGCGCGATTGGAAACCTATGTCATCCGCGGCGAAAGGGGCAGCGGCGTCATTTGCCTCAATGGCGCCGCCGCGCGCATGGCGCAGGTGGGCGACGTCGTCATCATCATCTCCTACGCCTATATGACCCCGGAAGAAGCCAAGGATTTCCGCGGAATCGCTGTTTTTCCCGACGAAAACAACCGGTTGGTAAAGGGGGGCTGAGCAGCAGGGTCAGGGAATATGCGTTCAGAATTCATCTGGCACCCCTCCTCACAGCCGCACTTCCTCACCCATACCTCCCCGGCGAGAAGGCAGCCACATCAATGCTTGTAGATCGTCCGCCAGCCATTTCGGCAACAAGTTTACCGGTGCCTGCAGCCATACTCAGGCCAAGCATGGCATGTCCGGTGGCAATCATGAGATTGTCTGTTTTTGGCGCAAAACCGATATAAGGCAGTCCGTCGGCAGACAGCGGCCGGAAGCCGAACCAGACTTTTTCGCGCAGTTTTTCTTTTAATGTAGAAAAATCCGCCAGTTCGCGGAAGACCGGATCATTGGCATAACCCGGGAAAAAACGCGGCACGGCTTCGAGAATACCTTGTACGCGCGGAAACAAAATGCGGTCGTTGATCGCGCCTATTTCCATGGTGCTGCCGATGCGCAATCGTTTGGCCCAGGGGGTAATGGCGACCTTTGCTTCCAGCAGAATACAGGGGTAGCGCAGTGCTTGTTCCTTTACATCCACGGTCATGGAATAGCCCTTGCCGGGCATCATGGGAAGGTATTCGCCGGCCACACGGGCCAGCGGCTGCGACCAGGATCCGGCAGCCAATACGGCGAAATCGGTCGGCAATGTGTGTTTTTCCCCGGCCGAATGGTAGTGAACCACGCTGACACGGCCCTGTTTTTTCTCAAATCCGGTTACTTCTGCCCGGCGAATGATGCGCACACCGCGTTTTTCCAGGAAATCAGACAGCTGCTTCATCAGTCCATTGGGATACAACATGGCGTCGTCTTTATACCACGCGCCGCCGCGCACATCCGGCGTAAGATCCGGTTCGAGCGCCCGACATTGTTCGCGACTCAGGATGTCTATTTCCAGACCCAGTTCGCGACCGACGCGCACATTTTCCAGTTCGCCTTTTTCATATTTGGCTGTCTGAAAATAGTTGATACATCCGGTTTGGGCATATTCGAACGACATTTCCCCGCTCTTTTCCCAGGCGGCTGTCAGGTCGCGGGAAAGCAGGAGCAATTCGACCATGGGCCTGGCGCTGCGTTGCACGTGTGCTGCTGTGCAGGCGCGTGCAAATTTGAGTCCCCAGTCGAGCAGTTTAAGATCCAGGGAGGGGCGCACATAGAACGGACTTTTTTGTCGAAACAACCAGAACAGCCCCTGGCTCAACACGCCAGGTTGTGCCAGCGGTGCAAAATGGGAGGGCGAGAGATAACCCATGTTGCCAAAGGAGCAACCTTCATTCAAATCGCCGCGTTCCAGCACGGTTACATCCCAGCCATCCTGCTGCAAATAGTACGCCGCGCTTAAACCGATAATGCCGCCGCCGATGATACTTGCCTGCATATTAAAAGTTTGATACGGTCGAGGGGTTGTCGCCGCAATGATACGGAACCACGCTGTTTTGTAGGCCCGTTAGAGGCGGTTTGAATTTCCTTCACCGGGCCTTGAAAGCGAAATTTGAAACCTCCGGCAAGGAAAATCAAACAACCTCTTACACAAAATCCATCATTTTGAATGGGGTTCCCAGCACTTTTTGCGCGTCGGCTTCGAGCCAGCGTTCGAGGAGGGTGGCGTACACCTCCCGGAAATCAATCCGGTATTTCAGATCCCCTTCATCCAGGTTCGCCAGGTCGGGCAGGTCGTTGAGCAAGCCTTTTTTGCGCAATCCGCCGCCCAAAAACAGCATGTTATTGGCTGTGCCATGATCGGTACCTCCGGAAGCATTTTGCGCTACCCGGCGGCCGAATTCGGAGAAAGTGACCACCAGTACCTCCTGCCATTTCCCGTTTTCTTTCATGTCGCGTGCAAATACGGTCAGCGCATCATCGAGTTCCTGAAACAGGCGTTTTTGTTGTCCATCCTGGTTAATGTGGGTATCAAAACTGCCCAGGGAGGCATAATAAACCGTGGTTTCGGTATCGGCCAGGATCAGCGAGGCAATGGTTTTCAGGTCCTTGCCCAAACCGGTAGCCGGATAGGCTGCCGTGGTTGCTTTTTTTCGCCCTTGTTCGAACAGATAGTCGGCCGAGTGGAGCGTTTCTGCCATGGTTTTGTAGAGATAATCTACCGGGGCCTCGTCGTTCGCGACATTTCCACGCGCATCGGAATAAGTAGAGAAAAATGGGCTACGGGTGCTTTCGTATAGTTTTTTTGCATCCTGCAGGGCCAGTCCCTTGGTTTGTTCGCCCTTCAAGGCGAGGCTCAGGGTATCATCGAATTCTAATGCAGCATAAGGTTTTCCGGCGCAATGCGCGTCGAGGTAGCGCCCCAGCCAACCGGTTTGCCAGTACTCGGTTGACGGACTGGCGCTGTGCCAGATATCCATGCTACGGAAGTGGGAGCGGTCGGGGTTGGGATAACCAACGCTGTTGAGAATGGCCATGCCGCCGTCGTCCCAAAGATTTTTCAATCCTGACAACACCGGGTGCAGGCCGGTTTCATCGTTCAGGTACAAGGCATTTTCCCGTTTGATGGCCAGTCGCGGACGTTCGCGGTAATAAATATCGTTGCGGGTGGAGACAACGGTATTCAATCCGTCGTTGCCGCCACTGAGCTGGATCAGCACCAGTTTGCGCCCCTTCAAAGACAACATTCCCGGCCTTGTCATCCCGTTCAGGAATTTCGGCATCCACAAGGCAGCGCTCGCCAGCGTACTGTTTTTTAGAAATTCTCTGCGTTTCATGCGATAATTAGTTAATTTATGAGGGTTTATGTTGGTTTATAAAAAAATAAACGCTCTCAACCCCATCAACCATCATAAGCCCATTCAACATAATTGATACTCAGGGGTTGCCATCAAATAAATCAGCGAGCTCTGCAAACGGCTTTCACGCGATGCCGGGGTGCTGTATTTTTTTATCACATCAAGAGCGGTCTTGTGTGATCTGGTACACCACAGGTATTTGGCCAGTTCGTCCGTCAACTTTTCATCAGGAACATGGGAGAAAAGTTGCAGGGCCGGCTGCCAGTCTATGGTCGCGGCGAATCGTCGCAGGGAGCCTTTGGCAGCCTCGCCCATTTGCTGGTCATCGTCGGTTTTGCTCCGCAGATCAAATGGTTGCTGACTGTAAAGGATTTGCGGAATGCGCAGGCGCAACATGAGCGAACTGCTGTCTATCCAGTTGCGACCACCGGGCCAACCCGCCACATTGGGCGGATAAAACAATATCTGGCCAAGGGCTTTTTGCAATACCAACTGACTCTCCGGATCTTCCAATTCGAGGGGCAGGGTACGGCGAATTCCTACCCAGAGTTCGACCGGCGATTTGATTTTTACACCCGTATTTTCCGGTGCATAAAACCAGTCGGAACGCGCAATATCTTCCAGCAGGCGCATGATTTTATAACCGGAGTCGTAAAAGCGATCGCCCAGCCAGCGGACCCGGTCGTCGGGTATCACCTGTTCATTTACCAGATAACGGTACACTTTCCGGGAGATAAAATAGGCAGTCTGACGCTTTTCAAGCAACAGGTCAAGCACCTCGTCGCCTTTAAAAAAGCCGGTTTTACCCAGTATGGTCTTGCTGCCGGTATCGTGGTCGCGTTGCCGAAACACAAACTCGCCATCGAGCCGGTGGTTCCAGCCGGTAAAAGCACGGGCAGCCTCTTTAATGTCTGTTTCGGTGTAATTTCCGCGGCCCAGCGTGAACAGCTCCATCACCTCACGGGCGAAATTTTCATTCGGGTGCTGCTTCTTGTTTTGCTGGTTGTTGAGGAATGAAATCATCGCGGCCGACTTCGACACGCCGCGTAGCAAATCGCCAAAATTACCCAGCGCATGTTCGCGTATCACCGCCAGCAGTTGCTGTTGGTAAAGGATATTAATGTTGCGACTGGCAAAATGCCCGTGCCAGAAAAGCGCCATTTTTTCGCGCAATTGCGCCTTGGAATGCGTCATCTCTTCGAGCCAAAGCAGGTTGAGATTTTGTAGGTCTTCCCTGCTTTGTTTGCGGATTTGTTTTTTCTCTTCTTTGGAAAGGTCGCGCCGCTCCATTTTTCCGAGCTCGCCAACGCCCATGAGCAAGCCATTGATCACTCCGTCGGCCACATCGAAGTGGGTCGGTGCTGCCAGCGACTCGTCGCGCAATTTGGGCCACCAGGTTTCAGGGGGCAGGGCCGACCACTGCGACCAGCTTTGGGTGCGGGGCCCGAAGCCCATGCGCCATAGCAGATGTTGTAGGTTCATAATGATGTTAATCTTGCTGCGTGTATTGCGTAGACGGGCCGCGCGGGCGAATGTTTAAACTTTGGAAACTGTTTTAAAACCTCCTCCGGTCTATCTTCATCCAACGGCGTTGCGTTTTTTCACCATAATTAATCCTGTTATGGCTGCAAAACGCGCCTTGTTGACCTTTGAAAAATATCTTATTTAACCGCAAACGAGGTTTTAAACCGGTTTCTTAACAGCCCATACAGACCGCCCCGGTCGACAGCAAACAGGACGGACTTCCCTACTCTGTGGTTTGAAATTCGATCAACAAAGGTTTCAGCGGAATGTCGTTTTCATCACGGAAGTTATTGGAAATCAATATCTGGTAATGTTTATTGGGCGCCAGTTCCACACGAAGGGTCCACGACAACCTGTCTTCAGACCAAACCCGTTGCTTTACTTCAGGAAATGCCATTTCACCCAGCGGTCCATAATCCACGCCGGTGTTGTGGCCGTTGAGCGGCCGGGAAAAGTGTACGGTTATGCCTTGCAAGCCGGGTTTAACCGTCTTGCTGCCATTTTCCACGCCACTGGTATGCGTAATAAAGGGTCGCACGTTTTCAAAATCACGGTACAGTTGCGCGATCGGTTTGCTCAGGTAGCCCGAAGCGTCCACGTAACGTTCTATTTGTGCCTCATCAGCATAATCCAGTTCGATCATTTCCCGGATGGCCACCTGTTTGTCCGGCGCTTTTTCATAGTAACGTTTGGCCATCTGATATCCCACCGCGTAACCCATATCCCGTTCGCCCATAATTTGCCGGTTGCTCCATAGCCAGTTAAATGTCCTGAAAGGGATATATAAATCCTTTTCAAATTGATTCCTCACTTGTTCGTAGTGTTTTTCTCCATGCGCAATCGCAGATAAATAAGGTTTGCGATTAGTCGCCAATTCAGCGATAAACTCCGGAATGCCTTCGTAAATACAATAACTTAAAAGATTGTCTACCAACGGTTTTTGCTGGGTATGCACATATTCGTGCGCACACAAAAAAATGAGATCGTCAATGGGGGTGTAACGTTCGTAAAAAGCGCGGGTATCCGGAGGTAGTTCACTCACATCCACCGATTTGTCGGCCAAAGCCATTTCACACCCGATCATCACCTTATCGGGGGAGATGGTGCCATTCGATCGGAAAACGCCCATTGTAAAGTAAATCGGCACTGGTTTCAGCGCCGGATAAAGGCGCTGCAGGTTTTGCACTGCTTTCTCAATACGGGCAAACTGCTTTTTCACCGATTTTGTACCTGGCTGGATGGATTTCCAGAACCTGGGATACTGCCGAATGGCCTCGAGGTATTGCGTTTCCGTATAATTCCGCCGCTGTCTGAAATCACGCAAGCCTGCTGTGCCAGGCTGCAGGAAAATATCATGCAGGTATTGTTTTTGAAGCAGGGTATCCTGCGTGGCGCTCATCTTTCGGTACGCCGTCCGGAAATTGTCCAGGTCTGTGGTGATGAAGGTTTGTTTAAATGTTTGTCCAAAAGAAATGGAGGCCAGCAGCAGGCAGATGGAAAGGAATTTGATTCGTTGCATGTTTTTGTGTTTATGATTATGTCGTCGGGTGCATCAATGGCAGCCGTTTCTTTCAAACGCGCTCTATCCGGATCTCATACTTTTCCAGCAATCCAACTACTTCCGGCAGTGAGAACCTGGCGTGTTTGATCTGGTTTGTCTCGGGGTGGATGGTATAGTTAATAGCCGTGCGAAAATCGGCTTTTTCAAGCCGGGTATGATCAAAAACGGCGCGTTTCAGGTCGCAATGTTCAAAAATAGCGCCCGATAGATCAGCTTCGGTAAAGTCGGCTTCTTCTAATTTACAGTGTTGAAACACCATCTTTTTCAGGTTCATTTGAAAAAAAGATGTGTGATTCAGTTGGCAACGTTCAAAAGCGAGCGACAAGCCAAAGGGGTCACAGGCATCGAGGTGCAGGCCCAGCATTTTGCAATCACGGAATTGAACCTCGCGCAGGGCCGTCCCGTCCAGCCGGATCATGCTGAGGTTGCAATCCAGAAAGCGGCATTCGGAAAATTTAAAACCCGAGAGGTCGGCGTTGGCAAAGTCGCATTGTTTGAATTCACAATTTTCATATTCGCCCTTCACCAGGGTTTGTTCCTGAAAATTGATTTGCTCGAAGGTCTGGTCTTCTATGTAGTTGCGTGGCATCGCTTATATATTTGACGCCGCAAGATGCGTGAAATTGGAATTTGCGACAAACAAGCGCTCACTCCTGCTTTAAATTTGAATATCATCTCATAAATGCTTTTTGTACTGCGATGTGGTACCTCTGTAAGTAAGTAGATGAAAACGGATCGCCGATGCAGTTATTTTGCCAGCAAACGTTCGCAATAAACATGCATACACGACTCCATATTTTGATCTTGTTGACGGGTCTTTTGACGGTAATCTCATGCCGGCATGCTCGACCCAATCCGAATGCCCTGTCAGACACTGCGGCAAAAAAAGCGATTCTGGGTATTCCTGATGCCGACGCTCCATACCTTCATCAGGTAATGGTTTTAGGCACCTTCCATTTTGACCGAAGCCGCGACGGAAGCGATGTAATTGCCCACAACCATTTGGACATAACCACACCAGAAAATCAACGGGAGTTGGAGAGGATAGCATCCGACATTGCCACAGCATTCAGACCTACCATGATTGTGGTGGAATGGATGCCGGACTATCAACCTAAAATGGACTCGTTGTTTGCACTTTATCAAAAAAAGCAGTTGAAACTACCTCAAAATGAAACTTTTCAACTGGGTTTCAGGATAGCAGGAAAAATGGGATTGCCAACCGTTTATTGTGTTGACAACCGTCCAGAGCAACCTGAAAGTATTGAATTAATTGACGACTGGGAGGCTTATGCCCAATCTTTGGGACAGTTCAATACGATGAAAGAATACGATAAATCCAATGGTTTGTTTAATGACTATATGGATCAGATGTTGTCGAAATTGAGTTTGAAACAATATTTAATGTTAGTTAACAGCCCTGAATATTTGAAGCGATACAAACAATTTTCATTGACCGGGCTTGTGAACCTGGGTTATATGGATACTTATATCGGCGCAGATTTAACAGGGAACTGGTATCGAAGAAACACACGAATTTTCGTCAACATCAGAAACCGGTGTAAGACCAGACATGAAAGAATTTTGGTTATCTATGGCGCCGGGCACAAGTGGATATTGGATGAATTGTTCAGCGGGTCTCCGGAATTTGAAGTGACCCAACCTATGCAGATGCTTGATTAATAAAATATCCCGGTCAATGCATTAATCCCAACACCCCTGAAATAACCAGCACAACGCCCGAAATAATACCGGCATAATGTTCAAGCGCATGCCAGTTGGAGCGTTTCAGCCCGTGCCACACCAACTGTACCCACACGACCATACCGCCCACGGTCGTTATGGCATACAAGGCCGACAAGCCCAGCACTGCGCCGAAGCCGTGTGTGCCGGCAACGAGAAAAAAAGCGCCAATTTCGAGGCAGGGAGAGAGAAACATGGCGGTCGCAAGGGCTGCAATCAGTTGGTTTTCAGGCAACTCGGGGGACACTTTTCCATGCAGGTGAAAATGCTGGTGGTAATAATGCCGCCAGATAAACACGCCGCCCAACACCATCAGCATGAGCGGCGCAGCAGTGGTCATGAATACTTCTGCCCAGGCCGAAAGCGTCCAGCCGGCCAGGCTTAATATGCTTCCGATTAACACCGTGCTCAAGGCATGCGCGCTTCCGGCCAGCAACGTGATGCGGGTTGTTTTTCGTCCGCTCCAGCCCGCTTTTTTCCCGATAGCGATAATGGGCAACCAGTGATTGGGAATGGCGGCGTGGAGCAAACTGAGGGTCAGGCTTCCAAAAAGGAGATCAGCGGTCATGTTGTGGAGGTTATCAAATGGGGCAAAAAGCAAAAATAGAAATGAATTGACCGAATTTTAAGTGTTGATTGATTGCAGTTTGAATCGGGACTCAGATAGATTGGAGCGGAATAAGCAACATATTCACCAAAACACCTCCCGATCCCATGAAAATCAATGCTTTTTGGGCAAAGTTAAAAACCATTGCCCATGAACTCTGGCAAAACGTCGTGTTGAAAATTTGGCAAGGCCTCAATCCCGACCGACTGTTCGTTTTCCTGTCCAAACACTTTTTTTACCTCATATGGATTCTGCTGGTTCCCATTGTGCTGTATGTAATGGCGCAAGGGCGCGAGTTGTTCACCGGATTATTCGACGACACCTATTTTTTCAGCGGATTCCAGGCCTCGTTCCTTCTGGTTGTGTATTTCGCACAAGCCATGGCCATTATTTTACTGCCTCGTCCTTTTTTCAAAGGGGTAAAATTCGACGGCTGGGGCAAGGTACGTTATCCCGAAGCATTGAACAACCCGGGTATTACCTACCTGCTCAGCGCCTTGCCCGTGGTGCTCTACGGCTTGGTAATGATAAAAGTGCAATCCGATCGTATCGCCGGATGGCAGTGGTGGCTGATCGTGCCGACACTATTATTATCGTTCATCGGCGCTGCAGTGTTTGAAAACAAGTGGCGACTTCGTATCAAACCGACGTTGTTGATTTTGTTGGCAAATATTGTTTTATGCGGCCTGTTGGTCAGCTGGATCGAAAAAGCGCCCTTCTGGAATTATTTTATCATTGGAGCCTGCCTGATGGGGCAAATGGCCGTCATGGGTGGTCTGAGCAAGCGGATTTATGAACAATTCCGTTTTGCTACCAATGCAGATGACCCCGCTGCACCGGGCGGAAAAAAAACCTTTCAAGCCTACGACTGGCTCTACCTCCTCTGCACAACGCCCGTGGCATTGCTGGTGCTTTTTTTTATGACTTGTCCGAACCTCGAAGCGCCAACCCCCACTTTCATGTTGCTGCTGCTGACCACTTTTTACCTCATTCTTTCCCGTATCATCGTGTCGTGGTACGTTTTCCGCATTCGGAAACCGGAAAAAACCTGGTATAAAAACTGGCAACGGCTGTTGTTTCTCGGTGTGGCAGCCTTTGTATTCTTTGTGATTTTCTTTGTCAAATCGGGTATTCACGATGTGCGTACCATCCCTGCCAGTGTGCTGCAAAGCAAAGACCGCGTTTCGCTGGATGAATGGTTTGAAGCCTGGTGGGCCCAACAGCAATTCGACACGACGGCTGCTGAAATTCCGATCTACCTGATCGGTGTGCAAGGTGGAGGAAGCCGTGCGGCGTTGTGGTCGAGTGAGATGTTAAATCGCCTGGAAGTAGCCAGTAAATACCAGTTTCACAAGCATTGTTTTGCCATTACTTCGGCGTCGGGCGGTTCGGTGGGTACCGGCGCCACGCTCTCCTTATGGCGTTTTGCCGAAGAAAACCCGAACTTGATGCAACAGCCCGGTTTGTATCCGAGAGACAGCGTTTATCTGAATTTTTCCAAAGGCGCATTTCAACGCAATTACCTGAGCGGCTCGTTTTATGACATTTTTGTCAGTGAAATCGGCAGCCGGTTTTTGTTTGGGAAAAAAGACCGTGACAGCCGCAATTACCGCCTGCAGAAGGACGAAGCACTGGGATTTGCCGCCGGACTTAAACGTGGTTTTCACGGGGAACCCGGCAAACTGAGCATGAAAATTTACGACCGGCTCCGGCTCTGGCACAAAGGCGATGCCCCCGAACTGGCAGTAGACGGGTTCAAGGTAAAAAACTACCCCTTCATGGAATACCTCGGCTACTGGTATGACGGGCCGCGCCGGCCAAAGGCCAATTTACCGCTGTATTTGCCTATTACGACCAATATCCAAACCGGAAAAGCCGCATTCAGCAGCCCGGTGTTGATGGATTCGCTCATTTTTACCGATGCCATTGACATCATGGCCGCAGTGGATACCTGCGAACCGGATCGCCCGCACCGCACCCTGAGCATAGCCGGAGCGACCAACCTCAGCGGACTGTTTCCACTCATGAGCGCATTTACCTACATACCTGGTACCGGCAATTTTATTGACGGCGGCACCTACGAAAACATGGGCTTACAAGTGTTGCAACAGTTGTATTTTTGGCTCGATCGAAAACGGGAAAGTGATGTGCGACTGAAAAAAGTACGGATTCACCTGCTTTATTTGGTCAACAATCGCCTCGAAGCGCCGGGCCATCCCGACCGCAGCCGGGTATCGCAGATAGGATCACCATTGAAACACGCCAGCACGACGACAATCAACGGACGCACCACCTATTTTACCAAACGGGTAAAATATGACTTGCGCCAAAACGATGAACTGACCGAACTCTGGCTGCAATCGCCGCCGCCCGATACCTTGCGCATACCTTTGGGGCGCTGGCTATCCCGGCGTTCCGTGCGCCTCGCCCAGGAACGCGCCATGGAACGCATGCCGCTGATTGAGCAAATTGTAGCACCGATAAAAGGGATGAGGGATGAGGGATGAGGGATGAGGGAT
>JANRLZ010000173.1:0-2622 GCA_033762055.1 Saprospiraceae bacterium | reverse complement strand
GGTAGAAGTTAAAAAATTTGACGTTCGCACGCAGAACTATACGATGTCGGCCGTCCATGATGAAGGGGAAAAAATCGGCGACGACGCCATCCGGGTGCTGACTGCCGATGGCCTGGAGGTCATCATTGATTTGTCGGTACTTTACCACGTCGTTCCCGACAAAGCGCCCGATATTTTGCGGAATATTGGCGGCAGAGAGGTTATTACGGATAAAATTATCCGACCGATCACCCGTACCAAAATTCGCGACAATGCGGTTTTTTACGACGCCGTTGCCTTGTATTCCACCAAACGCGACGAGTTTCAGCAGAAAATATTTCAAACCATCGAAAAAGATTTCACGGCGCGCGGCATTGTGCTCGAAAATATCCTGATCCGGAATATCAGTCTGCCTGAATCGGTTAAACTCACCATCGAATCAAAAATCAATGCCGAGCAGGAAGCCCAAAAAATGAAATTTGTGTTGGACAAAGAACGGCAGGAGGCCGAACGCAAACGCGTGGAAGCCCAGGGTATCGCCGATTATCAACGCATTCTTACCTCGACGCTGACCGACAAACTCTTGCAATACGAACAAATCAAGGCGCAACGCGAACTCTCCAATTCGCCCAATGCAAAAGTCGTCATCATGGGCGCCGGCAAAACAGCGCCGATTTTGATCGGGCAGTAGGTCAAACGACGAGATGCCGTACCACGCTGACCGCCAGCACCCCGGCGGTTTCCGTGCGCAGGCGGGCGCTGCCGAGGCCGACTCCCTGAAACCCGTGGCTGAGTGCGAGTTGGACTTCCTGTGGCGTAAAATCGCCTTCGGGGCCAATGGCGACCAGGATATCCGAATCGGGCGAGAGCGTAGTTTTCAGGTGCGGCAAAGGCGCATCGGCACACCAGGCGAGGCGTTTTTGCGCCTCGCCTGTTTTTTTTACAAGATCCTGGAAACGGGTGGGGGGGTGTAGCGCCGGCAGCCAGGCCCGTAGCGATTGTTTCATGGCCGACACCAGTATTTTTTCCAGGCGGTCGAGGCGTACCTGATCGCGTTCGGAGCGCGTGCAGAGAAGGGGAGTAATTTCATCCACGCCTATTTCGGTAATTTTTTCAAGCAGCCACTCGAATCGCTCCATTTGTTTGGTCGGGGCGATGGCCAGATGCAGACGTGGTTGCGCAGGCGCCACGGCAGTGCTTGAAAGGATGCGGGCAAGCACTTGCCGCTTGCCCGCATCGGTCAGTTCCGCCGCATAAATAAACCCTTTGCCGTCGGTGATATGGAGGAGGTCGCCCGGTTTTTTGCGCAATACAGCGCTTAAATGCCGGCCTTCCTCTTCTTCAAATACGGCAAAGCCCTTGTCTATTTGCTGCGTGAAAAAGAGTTGGTTCATTTCGCTTTGCGCGTCTTCAATTCCGCCAGTACAAATTCCCCGATTTTTTTACCGCATTTCAAGCCCTGTTCATTACCCATCGGGTAGTGGATGCCACCATACAAGCGGCTTACGCCCACTTCTTCAGAGGCCTGCATAAAGGAAGAAAAAGTACGCGGGTCAATCCCGAACTCGACCTCCGTGCTGTCGGTAAACGAAAAATTATCGCCAAAAAGTCCGGTCAATACAGCAGCAGAAGCCATCGAAATGGTACTGTGCCCGCTGGTATATTCCGGGAACGGCGGGGTCTGGATCAGGGGCTTCCAGTCCGGATCAATGTATTGATTGATATAGGATTCGGGACGGATCAGGTTGTACTTGTATTTGGTATCCCAGCAGGAAATAAAGGCATCGGCAAGCGCGCAGGCCACTTTTACATAGGCTTCTGCCGACGTGATAATATCGGCGTCGGCCTTGCGGCAGGCGTGGCCCACGATATTCATCCAGTGGCCGCCGGGACTGATTTTTTTGCGTGCAAATGCGATGTGGCCACTTACTTCCATGGCGAAGGGGTTATCGTCCCAATACCAGCCGGTGGCTTCTTTGGCGGGGTCTTTTTCGTTCACGACGTCATAAACCGCCATTGCCTGTTTGTAAAATTCGCTGTTTTTATCGGTGCTGAAAGGCACGTGCGGTTCGGCAATAAACTGGGAGGCGGAATCCATGACCCAGGTGCGGATCGTGTTCCAGTGCGGTTCCAGGGCGTCGCCGTACATCGGAGGAGTGGGGCGCCAACGGGCCGGATTTTCTACGTCAATGGTAAATTTGGGAGCGCTTCGGGTTTGTGCATAATTGTCGCCTTTCGACCAGGCCAGGATGTGTTTGGCCACCGATTCGCCATAAGCCATGGAACGGTCGTACACTTCTTTGGGCATTTTCATGTTCTGGAAGTCTTCAAAGATTTTTTCCTTCAGATCTTCCACATCGCCTTCTGAAAAGACCAATTGTTTGCCCACGATAAGTTGGGCGTTTGCACTGGCAAGGGGGAAGCAGTATTCCTTCCCGGCTTCAGGCTGAGGGCCGGGTGTGAGGCCATTGAGTTGGCCGGCAAGGCTTTGATAGGCCGGAAATCCGGGAACCAGGGCTTCATAGGCCGCTACCGCGGAATAGGCATAAATACGCGACGAAATCGGCGGAGCAAAAATGTCGTGGCGAATAATGTCGGTAATACGCCGAACGCCGGCGTGCATGAACTCGGCGTTGTTGGCTT
>JANRLZ010000172.1:0-10073 GCA_033762055.1 Saprospiraceae bacterium | reverse complement strand
ACTTTTCAGGGCTTCAAACTGCGATTCTACCCGCTCTCTTTTCAATTGTGCTTCGCGGCGCAGGCGCGCTTCGCGGCTGCGCACAAACCACAGAATCAGGCTGATGGAGCTTGCCGTGCCAAGCAACAAAAACCAGGGTTGCTGCCAGAAGGGCGGGCGAATGGAAAATGACCAGGAGGCTTCCGGCACCTTGTCGAAATTTCCGTGTTCGCTGGTTTGCACCCTGAAAGTATAGCGACCCGGCGGCAGATTCGGATAAGAGGCAAGATGATCTTTAGACACCTTCCAGTCGGGGTCGAAACCTTCCAATTTATAACGATACCGAACCGATTCGGGGTGGGTAAACCACAATCCGGCGAAGTTGAAAATGAAATAGTTGTCGCTATGAGAATAAACATTAACCGATAAAAAATCGACCGATTTCATCAAGACCGACACGGCGGTGATGCCTGGCTGCGGGTCGTCAACGAATGTTTCGTCAAAGGCGGCGGCACGCAGGATGCCATCTTTGGCGCCCATCCATACATCCCCCCGTGCATCACGGCATGTAGCGTTGAGGTTGATGCCTGAAGAAGGGGCGCCTATGCCGGCGTCGCAGAACATCAGGTGATCCACCCTTTCAGGATTGAGCAGATCAAACCCGTCTTCATACCCGATAACGATCATCCCGTTGCCATCTGATTCCAGGCTGGTGATACGCTGTCCATGCAAACCATTGGCAATGGTAAAGCGCTGAAAATATTGGCCGTCGAAACTAAACAACCCCTCCCGATCGGTGCTGAACCAGATGCGCCCCCTTTTGTCCTCCGTTATGCTGTAAATGGTGCGCAAGGGCGTGCCGTTGGCCTCCGTGTAAAATCGAAGCGCTCCGTCTTCCAGTACGGCCAGTCCTTTGCCGTCGGTACCAAACCATACCCGCCCGCGTGTGTCGGAAAATACTTTGTAAACGTAACTGGTTCCGAGTTCCGATTGGACTTGCAGGTATCCGCCGCCGTCGGTGCTCAGGGCTGAAACGCCGCCCAGCGTAGCCAGCCAAACCCGCTTGTCGTGCCCGCCGATGCTGAGTACGCTCCCGTTGGCCAGGCCCTGTTGTTCGGTGTATTTCCGCAACACACGACCGTCGTGGCTCAATACCACCACCCCGCTGCCGAATGTCCCCGCCCAGATTTCACCATTGGGCGATTCCCAGAGGGAAATGATATTTTGCGGCAAGATTTTTTTAAAGTTTCCGGCGGCAGTCCGCACAAAAAGTCCGGTTTGACTTCCGGCCCAAAAATGGCCTTTGTCGTCCTCCAGCAAGGCTTGAATATCACCAAAACCGGGCTGCCAACTGCCAAAACGAACATTGGCGGAATACAGCAAACCCTTGTCGAGCACCGACCATAACAAGCCTTCGCGGTCTTTACGCAAGGCATGTACTTTGACCTGTCGAAGGGCATGTTTTTCGGGCAGTGCAGCAACAAAGCCGCTGGATAAATCCAGGCGTATCAGTCCGTCGCGACCCGTTCCGATCCACATTTCGCGTGTGCCATACACTTCCAGCACGGTTACTTCTCCAAACTGCCAGTTGGAGGTGTGAAAAACCGGGAGCAGGCTGACAGGATCCAGTTTCACCACTCCGGCCTGGTGCGTACCTGCCCAAATGTAGCCCTTCAAATCAGTCAGCAGGGTGGTGATAATTTCATCGGGAAGCCCGGTAGCAAGACTTAAATTTTGAACCTTTTTTTGTCCGGCATCGGTCATACTGCAAACGTTGATACCGGCATCGGTAGCCGCCCATATGCGCCCCTGCCGGTCGGTAGTCAACGCATAGATGTCATTGCTGCTAAGCCCGTCGTCGTCGCCAAAATGGTACAGCCGATTTTTTTTCCACACGTACAACCCCTCGCCATAGGTGCCCAACCAAAGTGCGCCGCTCGAATCGGCGGCAAAAGCGGTGATTTTTTGGGAGGGCAATCCTTCTTCAATCTGCCAAAGTTGCAAACGGGGCGCATATTTTTTTTCCAGATCCAGATCGCCGGTCAGCGCAGGCGGAAAGTTGCCGGCAATGGACACCTGGCCGATAGCGCCGTTGCTGAATCCGGCCCAGATTTGACCCTGCCACTCGAACAGTGCGGTCAGATTGGCCTTTATGAAAGTGTCGGCCAGATGGATGGGTTGGAAAGAAAAACCGTCGAATCTGAACAGTCCGCGATCGGCGCCGCACCAGAGCCAACCCTTGCTGTCCTGCAAAACAGTGTTTACCTTGGGGTTGCCTGATTCACGCAGAATTTGCTGGCGAAAAACGGGGGTTTGCGCCGCCATTTCCAGTCCAAAAAACAGAAATAATATGGAGAATAACCGGTTCAAAATCTAGCTGATTATAAGGATGTAAAGGTTTGTTGGGTTTACCAGCTTGAGTGGGTTGACTAAACGCTCCAAACCTGCCGATTACCCACATTCCCGCGTTCCACACCGTAACTGAGTGATCTTTAATTGTTTGAAAGTTTTAGCGTATTACTCAACCAGTAGATTTTTGCCGATGCCGGCAAGGGCAAAAAGGCGTTTTTATGCCGGTTTTACGGGGTTTCGCAACGCACTAAATTTCCAAAACTAAATTCCGCCGTTTTTCAGTTCTGCATCTACCGTTACGGATATCTCTTCTGCAATTTTTTGATGTACAATCTGTGGTATACTGATGTTGTGATCGGTCAAGGGGACGCTAAACCGGGCAAAAATCCTTATTTTATCACCGGTCACTTCGAGTTCGCTGCGGATGATTCTTTCCTGCTCTATGCCGTGTGCGGATAACTTTCCTTTCGCGCGCACGGTGTATTTGCCATCTTTTTTAAAATCTACTTTTTCAATGATTTTTCCGGCAAAACTCACCCGGGGAAACTTGCTGCTTTCCATGTAGTTTTCGTTGAAATGTTCGCGCTGAAGCGGACTGTTAAAACCTTCAAAACTGCGGGTTTCCACCGACCAGGCGAAGGTGTTGTTTTCAGGATCTACCGCACCGCGGAGTTTGTTGCTTTTTGCCTGAACGACTTCGAGGGTCGCTTCTGAACGAAAGGCGATTTTTCCGTTGTCGCAACGGTAGGCTCCGGCGGCAGGCGTCGTTAGCGACAGTATGGGCATGCTGCCGATCAATAATACCGAAGCAAGAAAAAACAAAGGGGTTTTTATCATCATGACTTTACGATAGTTGCCTGACAGAATTGCCCAAGATACGCGCAAAAGACGCATGATGCAACAAAAAAAGGCGCTGAAAGCGAAAAAAAGTCGTTTGAACCAGTAGCATGGCATGCCGGATCAAACATCCCTTATCGTTCCTTTACCAATTTGCCCCGAAAACGCCGGTTTCCTGTATCCACAACCAGGAAGTATAGTCCGGGCCGCAGGAAGCCGGTTTCGAGGCGAATCGTTTGCAAATTACCGCTGAGGGTCTCGTTTCGCCACACACGGCCCGAAACATCCGTCAGGGTCAAGTCAACCGATTCGAATGTGTTTTCTTCCATCTGCAACCAGCACACATCGGTGGCGGGATTCGGATAAATTTTCAATACATCCTCGGTTCCGGGACTCGTTACCCGGGTCGTTTCGGGTGCAAAACCTGCTTCTATTACGCGTGTCTGACCGCTCGACAAACTGAAAAAAGGCGATTGCCCGAAGGCATTTAACCCGAACGAGGGTGTCACCTGCACACCGCTCAAGGTCGGAACCATAAATAAAAAGTAGGAAGAAGGCGGTAAGTAATCAAATACAAACCACCCCTCATTATCGGTAATTTTCGTGGAAACATACGTCGAATCGGCCCGATGCAACAATACCGTTACCTCCGGCAGCCCCGCTTCGTTCTGATCGGTAAAATGATTGCTGTTGGCATCCAGCCAGATCCGCCCTTCCACCGCACAGGGCGGCGCAATAAAGGGTGCGGAAAATGCGACTGACTGACTTTGAACCAGCGTAAATGCCGGACTAAACCCGGCCGCCGACAAGGTGCCGCCCGGTTGAAGATCGGTAGCGTTCAGGGCGTTGTTAAATTGCAAAAAATAGCCGCCAGGCAGCAAATAATTGAATAAATAACGCCCTTCGTTGTCTGTAAACTGAACTTCCTGCAAGGTAGAATCCGATAGTTGAAACAACAATACGGTGATGTCGGCCAGCATGGTTTCTGTAGTTTGAAGTATCCCGTCTGCGTTGTCATCCTGCCAAACCCGGCCGCCGATACTGCCCGGCTGCGTAACATACGACACATCCCGGTTCAGCGATTCAAGGTTGCCCAAAACAATCATCTCGGTTTGCCCGGCTGCATCAAGGCCGGTACGCGGCAGCAGTGCGTTGTATTCGGGTGCAGGCAGGAAGCGTAAAAAATACTGTCCGGCGACGAGTGGATTGAATTTGTAGGCGCCCTCGCCATCCGTGAATTTGGTATCGAGCAAACTTGAATCACCGGCATTGAAAAGCAGTACGATGGTGTTTGGCAGGACAGGCTCGCCAGGCTCTTTTTGTTCGTCGTAATCCAGGTCATGCCACACAGTTCCCTTGATGGTTGAAGGCTGTACGGGCGGCGGCGGGTACAGTTGCCCCTTGGGAACCAGGTTTTTGGGGGTGTTGGCACTGCTCCAGAATAACGCCACATCGGCGCCGCCGCCAATTTCGAGGTATTCCAGCCGGATCGGTATCTGCACATTGGCCGGCAGTTGAATGGAGCCTGAGTGTTCGGTAGAAGCCTGTGCCACCCATTTATTAATAATCAGGGAATCGCCTATCCAGAGCCGGGAACCGTCGTCGGAACGCACCGAAAAAGTATAGGTTTCGTTAAAAAGTGGTTCAATAAAACCCGTCCAGCGAACTGTAAATCCATTATTGGGAATTTGAGGAAACGGCGATCCGTCGCCCCAGTTGAAATTGATCATGGTGTCTAAGCGCAAAGCGGCCGGCGCCTCATCAAAATCAAATTCCGGATCAATAAAATATTCGCCATGCAAACCGGTTCCGTTGCCCAACAGAATGCGGTCGTAAAGTGCGTGAAGTACCAGCCCGCTGGTATCCGGTGTTGAAAAACTGAAAATTCGGTGGTTGTTTTCCGCTTCTTCCCATTTTTGAAAAACAAACAGGGTGTCGTTTATCCGAAACTGCGCCGGCGCTTCAGCAATACGTTGCTGGCGTTTCAAACTTTCAAATTCGTAGGGCATGGGACGTACCACACCGTCCACATTGACCGGTACGCCGGTCGGCCCATCCATCCGGATGATGCTGGTTTCAGGAAAAACATCACGCGAAACGCTTCGGCTCAAGCCTTCTGAATCAGTGGCGCTGAGTTGAATCCGGTACCAAACGTTGGTACTGGTTTCACCGGCGAATGGTACGCTCAACATGCCTCCCGACACATCATCCAACGGCCCCAACACAGGGTGCGTATGCGTGTCGTGATGCAAATCAATGCGCCATTGCAGCCTGGTTTCGGCCAAAACACCCTCTTCCGGATCAGTTGCAATGCCTTGAAAATGAATGGTATCCCCGGCTTTGTATGTTTCGCCGGTCGTGGGAATTACGATTTCCGGCATCGGGCGCTGATTGGCAGTTACACTCAACTGGGCGGCTTCTGTCGTATCGCGCCCCTCGGTATTTGAAACGATACAACGAAGCAGTGCGCCGTGGTCGCCGGCCTGCACATTGCCCAGGGTCAACTCCGGATTATTTTCTCCGGGCAAATCGGCGCCGTCGCGCTGCCACTGGTACTGAAAAGGCGGCGTCCCTAACACCTGAAAGGAAAAACGGGCGTCTTCCCCTATCGGTAACAGTACATTTTGCGGCGAAACGCTGACAAACGGCGCCCCCGACCCGGTATAAAATACCCGCCACAAGGAGCCGTTGCTGGTGCTGGTATTATCCGAGACCGAACCGCCGCCGATACCCGACCGCATCAGGTAATACAGATCGCCACGCAATGGATGAACGGCAAATGCCACCGGCTGCTGCAAACCGGTGGCAAAGGTGTCGGGCGCTGCCAGTGTGTTGGGGTCCAGCGCTCGAACAACGCCGCTGCAATAGTCAGCAAAAAAGAATTTTTCGAGGTATGCTGCTGGAAATGAAACAGTTGAAGGATTGTAAAATGCAGCGCCCACGATGGCGCAACCTTCGGCATGGGGGTAGGAAAAAAAGGGATCCTGGTAATTTTGCGGCGGGTTTTGATTGCCGATTGGTCCTTCTATCAGGTTCCAGCCGTAATTTCTGCCGGGCATAATTTCATTAATTTCTTCAAACCCGCCCTGGCCGACTTCGCTGACAAAAATTCGTCCCGAACCGGGTTGTATACTCATACTGAACGGATTGCGCAGTCCGAGGGCGTAAATCGCCCGGGCTTTTCCGGAAAAGGTGTTGTAAAACGGATTTTCAGTCGGAATGCTGCCGTCGGCATTGAGGCGAAGTATTTTTCCCAGGGTGCTGTTCTGGTTTTGGCTGTTGCTGCTTTTCCCACCGTCGCCGGTGCCGATGTACAATTTTCCGTCGGCGCCGAACGCCATGGCGCCCGCATTGTGAATAGCGCCGTTGAGCGGGTCGCAATTAAATAAAACCTGTTCCGAACCCGGCACCACCACATTCCCGTTCAGCCGAAACCGGCTGATCCGGTTGTAATTCGAGTCGCGAACCGTATAAAACAAATAAAGCCAGGGTTCTTGGTCGAGATCGGGATGAAGGGCGATTCCGCTCAGCCCGCGTTCGTTGTAATCATCTACTGAAAGTGCCAGCACCGGATCGGGCAATAACATACCTGCGTCGTTGACAAGCAAAACCCGCCCGTCTTTTTGCGCTAAAAACAGGTTGCCGTGATGGTCGAAAGCCATGGCTGTGGGGTTGAGGCTGTCGGCAACGGGCAATTGCACAAACCCGGCGGGCAAGACTGGATTTTGCGCCGCTAATGTTTGATGTAGTCCGACTGGCAACAGAATGGGCAGCAGAGTTATTATATTCCGAAAACCCCGATTTAATTCGGAAAAAAGAGCAAAAAGTGTCGGTTTGATAGTCATTTTAGCCAGGTTTCCTGTAAAAATGTAGTTGCCCGATTAAAGATCGGGTGAATAATAACTTGTGAATTTCAGGTGTTTCGGTTTGTATGCTGATGAGTTATCTTTTGGGCGAATAGTGGGGCGGTTTAACCAAAAAGATCGCCAATCAGGGTGAAAAGAAAGCAAATCGAATTGATAAGTTATTATTCACCCCTTTTTAAAGTCCCCCGACGACGCACGAAAAGTGTGAAGCCGGGGGAGGGGAGAAGAAACGAAGACGGAGGTTGGTAGCAGATATTATAGTCAACGCAAAGTGGTTATGAAAATGGTTGGGTGATAACAATTTGACAATCAATAATATCAACCCGATAGACCTTCATAAACCATTGTCAGCTGACGATACTTGTTGCGGCGCAGGGCTTTCGTTTTAGAAATGGAACCCGTACCCGAAAAACACGGCTTTCATGCCAAACACACTCAAACCGGAAAGCATCACACCAAGCATAATGAGCAGGAAAGGGATATAAACAGCCACTTTTACAAAGCGATTTTCCCATTTCAGGTGGTGCATGAGCGGCAGGAGCAGGAACGCCAGGCAAAGCCCCATAAAAGAAATCTGGAACATCACCAGAGCGGCTACGCCAAATGCCAGGCCGGTCAATATTTCGAAAGTTTGCACAAGACGGGTGTCGGGGTGGCTTTTAGCCAAAAACTGTTGCCATGCATTGCGCAGGTTTTGGCGCAGTCCTTTCGACGGGGCGTGGCCGGTGTGTTCGCTTTGATTTTGCTCGCCGGTTACCAAAAAATGCGCTTTGCCTGAAACCATGTAAGCCAGTACACCGATGCTTGAAAGAGGGGTCAGGGCAGCATACATGGCGGTGCTGTGACTAAGGAATTTGAACAGTTTCAAAGGTTTGGAAGCCATTGCAACGATAAATGACAATACCGGTGCGAAAAAGGTCAACATCGTCATCAAGTAAAAATCCCAACCGTAAATTACCTGAAAACGCGGATCGAAGGCCATCATCGGCAGCCGTATTTCATCGCCGCCCAATACAAAGGTGACGTCTTGCGGATGACCGAAAAACAGGGGCAGAAACAGGTTGGCATTCAACATAAACATAAAATATACCAGCGTAAGCGGCAGATTGAGCGTCGGAAACAGGATGTCAAATTTTTCCGTCCAGGAAATATTTTTTGCGCGCAACAGCCAGCCCATTTTTTTCTTCAAAAACTCCGAGGTGCCACGCGTCCATTTCATGTGCCGAATGCGGAAAGAGCGTACACTGTCGGGGAAATCTTCATAACAAATCACTTCTTCCAGAAATCGTCCGCGATATCCCAGTTCGCGGGCATGGATAGCAAAGCCAAGGTCTTCACTAACGATATCAGGGAAGCCGCCGATTTTTTCCCAAACATCGCGGCGCAACAGAGCGCCGTGCCCCAAAAACATCACAAATCCGTAATCATTGCGCAGCGGTTGGTACCATTTCCAGTGAATATCAATGCCGACGCCTAAGGATTTTGCCAGCGGACTGTTGGAAGCCGGATTGGCGCGGTGGTTGGCCTGGACAAAACCACAGGTGGCGTCTGTTTCGAGAACAGCCACTGTTTTTGTCAGAAAATCGGGGGGCAGTATCTCGTCGGCATCGGCGATGGCGAAGTAAGGCTCATGGGCAAAATGCGCCAGCCCGTGGTTCATGTTGCCGGCTTTGAATGCTTTGCGATCGGCACGCCGTACCACTTTTACCCGTTCAGGATATTGGGCGGCAAAAGCATCCACCCGGTCTTTGAACGATTGCTGTGATGAGTCGTCGAGAATATAAACGGTGTATTCCGGATAATCCTGACGTACGCAGGAGGCGACGCTTTCTTCCACAAAATCGTTGCAGGTGGTGTACAAAATAGCCACTGGCGGCTGGTTAGTGGCGACAACGGCAACCGGTTTTTGTCTTTTTCCACGAAACTGATGCCATGCGGCAAAGCCCACCACTCCGACATTATACATCCCATACAACCAGGCAAAATCAATGAAGCCGATGAACGTCCAGAGGGCAATTCGGCTGGGCAGACTGTAGGCCATGTCGAGCAGCATCAGCAGACGTGGCTGGAACCAGACAACAGCAGCCAGCCATACGGCAAAAATGGTGATGTACATGACCGGATTGGGGGCTTTGGCCAGGTTTGTTGCAGCATTCGTTGCTTCGACAGGGCCGGCAACGGTGGTGAAATCTTTATCAGACGCGGCAATGGCGACTGCCGGTGCGGTTGAAAAGGAAGGTGTATGGATCGTTGGCATAGCGATAGATGTTGGAGGCCCCCATGTTGGAGGCAGGAGAAATGGCAGGATGATGCGGGTTATTTTTCCAGACGGAGTTTAATACCGAAAGCAGCGGCAGTCAGTTCGTCGAAGGGCGCTTTTTCCCAGCGCAGTGAAAACTGCCCCCAAATGGTTTGACTGAAAGGCAGCAACACGGTGGCATAGCCGCCAAAAATATTGTCGTTGGGTACATCGCGACCTACAGCGGCTTTGCCGTAGAGGGCGCCAAGATTGAGTTCGTATCCCCCTGCTGAACGGAGCTGGGTATTCAGCATGAAACGATTTTCAGGGCGCGGCGCATTCTCCACCAGGGCGTAGAAGTAATAAGGTTCAATGGCCCATGTTTTGCTGATTGGGAAACGAATGCTGAGGTATCCCAGCCATTCGTTGGCGACTTGCCGGCTGGTGCCGATAAAACCGCCTCCTTTCAGGCTCATCCGGTTGGGTAAAAAACAGACTTGTTCGGTGCTGAATATTTGTTGCGTCACTCCCTCCGGTAGCAATCTGGTTCCGTATTCAAAACGGCTGGTAAGGTTTCTGACCAATGGTGTTACGGCGCCGATACTGAATGCCTGGGCTTCCTGTTCGGCCCTGACCAATGAAGCGAGGTCGAGCGACAGGGAATTATCATATTTCAAAAACATCCGCAATTTTTTGGTCACCTGTCCGGTGAGTTGCACGGTGCGGAGGTTAAAAATACCCATTTCATTGGCTTTTGAATAACCGGCCCAAACGTCGAGTTCCAGCGGCGCAGCGGCGCC
>JANRLZ010000171.1:0-5880 GCA_033762055.1 Saprospiraceae bacterium | reverse complement strand
GTCAGTGTTTTCAAAAATTAATGGAACTCGCCGCATCCACAAAAAAAAATTACGAGACAATATAATAAACACAGGTTGATCCAACCTCCAAGACTACGTTTCATGCAACAGGAAATTGAGGATTATCTGGACGACAAACTTGACCCGGTCGCAAGACAGGCGTTTGAAATTCGCTTGCGTGAAGATCCGGATTTGGAACGCGCGCTTAAAACCGCAAGGCGACTGCGTCATGACCTGGACTGGTTGGCGGTTGACCAACAGGTAAGTCATGCAGAAGTGCTGTTTCGGCAACAAAAAAAATCACAGAACCGCCGAAACATAATACTGATCGGACTGCTTGTAACGGCGATAGCTGTCATTTTTTGCTTTTGGAGAATGGGGGCTATTTACCCGCAACCGACGCCAATGCCGATTGACACGCTTGTCCCTCCGCCGCGCTTCCGTAACACGCCGGATACGATTCCTTTAAAAAACGAACCGCCAGGCGGTTCGAATGTGGGAAAAAAATTATTTGCCGCTCGTTTCAAACCCTATCGCGACGAGTCGCTGGAGCCGGCAACCCGTGGCGGCGATACTTTGGCCCCGCTCGAAGAGTTCCGGCGCTTTTATTGGGAGGGTAAATACGCCGAAACCTTGCGCGCCTTTGAAAAACTCAGCGCTTACGAACGCGAAAACGACAACAACAACTTCCTCATCGCCAATGCATTGCTGGCAACGGGTAAAAGTAGAGCCGCAACCATTATCCTGGAAAAAATAGTCCGAAACGACAAAACCCGCTTCATGGCCCAGGCTCAATGGTACCTCGTGCTGGCCTATCTGAACGAAGACCGCCTGGAAGACGCCCGCAATCTGTTGCTTGAAATTGAAAACAAGGGCGCTTTTTATCACAGGAAAGAAGCAAGAGAATTGCTCGATAAATTGAATCTGATTTTTTCAACATTATGAAAACAGCCAACACGATCCTCTTCTTTTTTTTGCTGTTGCCTTTCTCCGAAGCACAAACCTCCGACAGCCTTCGTATTAAACAGGAGGTAGACAGTCTGCTGAAAACAGCCAATAACCTTTCTGAAAAACGGGAGTATAAACAGGCGTTACAAATCAATGAAGCGGCCGAAAAATTAGTGCTGACAACCTGGGACAAACACAGCATACCGTATGCCGATCTCTGCGCCAACAAGGGGAGAATTTTGAGTGCTTCAGGGAAACATGCTGATGCAGAACCCTGGTTGCTGGAAGCCGCCGCGCTTCGCGGCCAGTTACTGGGGCGCGAACACGAGGATTATGCCTTCAGTCTGAACGCATTGGGAGGGTTGTATCGCAGTCTGGGGCAGTATGCCAAAGCAGAGCCCTACTATCTGGAGGCACTTCCCATCCGTGAAAAAGTATTTGGGAAAAACCATTCAAATTATGCCGGAATTTTATTCAATCTCGGATTGTTGTATCGCGACATGGGGCGCTTTGACGCTGCGGAAACGCATTTCGTAGAATGCCGGGAAATTCGTTTAAAAACGAGCGGAAAGGATAATTCCAGTTATACCAATTGCATCCATAACCTGGCATTGCTGTACATTGATATGGGCAAATTTGAGGCTTCAGAAGCCCTTTTTAAAGAAGTTTTGGACTTGAAAGCCAAGGGCCCTGTTGATTCATACGGAGAAAGTTTGTCGGCCATGGCAACGCTTTATCTGACAACCGGTGAATTTGATCTTGCCGAACCGCTCCTGCTTGAGGCACTGGAAATTCGTGAAAAAACACGGGGGAAAACGCATGTCAGTTATGCCGTCAGCCTTGAATCGCTGGCCAACCTGTATTTTGTGATGGGCAATTATGCAAAAGCCGAGCCGCTCGTGCTGGAATCCAGGGCGATCCGGGAAAAAAATTTGGGGAAAGATCATCCGCTTTATGCCCGCACCCTTGCCTTGTTGTCCGGCATTTATTTTTATACCGAAAAGTTGGAAGAATCGGAAAGCTTGCTGTTGGAGGTAAAAGCATTGCAGGAAAAAAGTCTGGGAACGGAACACCCTTCTTATGCACGCACCCTCAACAACCTGTTGTTTTTTTACGGAAAAAGACGCGAATATGAACGCGCCGACCAGGTACTGGCGGAAGTGCTTCAAATCCGCGAAAAACTCACCGGTAAAAATCACCATGAATATGCCGAAGCATTGAACCATCGAGGACAGTTGCTATACGAACGCAGACGCTACGCAGAGGCTGAGGGTGTATATCAGGAGGCCCTGCCCATCCTGGCCGCTACCCTCGGCGAAAAGCATGAAAGTTATTTAAATTGTTTGGAGAATCAGGCTATGTTATACCTGGCTACCGGCAGGTGGGAAGAGGCCCGGCAAAATTACACGACGGCTTTTTCTCTTCGACAACACCTCTTTCGCAACGCTGCTTTTCATTTGTCGGAAGTCGAAATGGAAAAATACATAAACAAGTTCGAGTCCGACAACGCCTTTATTTACACCCTGGCCAGAAAAAACGATGATGCCGAACTGGCATTTAACAATGTCCTGTATCTCAAAGGGTTTCTTCTGGGCAACACCCTTGAGATTCGCCAAAAAGCACGCCAAGACCCGGAACTGCTCGAAGACTACCAACAATTGCAATCCATGTATTACCGGCTGGCTGCCGAACTAAGCAAGCCGACTGCCGAGCGGCAAAATGTGGTAGACTTGGAAAATAAAGCCAATTTACTTGAAAAAGAACTGGTTCGCGCCATAGGCAATGCAGATGAAATGAACCGTGTTCCCGATTGGAAAACCCTTCAAAACGAATTAGAACCCGATGAAGCCGCGATCGAGTTTATCCATTTCCCTTACTGCTACCCTCAACCCACCGACAGCGTGGTGTACGCCGCACTTTTATTGAAAGCAGGAATGGAAAAGCCGGCTTATATTCCACTTTTTGACGAAAAACAACTTCAAATCATCTTGCGTGGTTCCTCCGGTCAGGGCGCTGCAGGCCATAACGAATTATATGCCGGCAACACCGGGAAAGCCTTGCAAAATCTGCTCTGGTCACCACTTTTGCCCCACCTTTCCGGGATAAAAAAAGTCTGGTATGCCCCTTCCGGACTGCTGCATCGCATCAACCTGTCAGCCTTGCCGATTTCCGACAAGCAATCGCTCGAAGATATTTATCAATTGATTCTTCTTAGCAGCACCCGTTACTTGCCCGAAAACAAGAAGCGGTTGAGACAGGAAGGCCATGAAACTGCACTGGTTTATGGCGCTATTCAGTTTGAAATGGACAGCATTGCCTATCCGGCGAGGCCGCTATCTTCGGCGTTGGAGTACAATGGTCGGCGCGGCATCCCGTCAGAAGTGGGCGATTCGACCCAAAGAAACGAAAATGCCGATCGTTGGCAATATTTGAAATGGTCAGAGCGGGAAGCCGATAATGTCGCAGGTTTGCTGACCCGGGCGGGATTTTCTACCACCACCCAAAAAGGCTGGCAGGCCACCGAAGAAAATTTTAAGCTGACGGGAAAAGAGACACATTCTCCCTATATTTTACATATTTCAACCCACGGATTCTTTTTTCCGGACCCGATTAAATCAGGCCGCTCGATTCTCGCCAACTCTTCTTTTAGGGCAAACGAGCGCCCCATGCTACGCGCCGGCTTGATCCTGGCCGGCGCCAATTACGCCTGGTTGCACGGCCATCCGTTAGGCAATCGGGAAGATGGAATTCTGACGGCTTATGAAATCAGTCAGATGGATTTGAGTCATACAAACCTGGTTGTTCTCTCTGCCTGCGAAACCGGTTTGGGTAAAATTGACAACGTTGAGGGGGTGTATGGCCTGCAACGCGCCTTTAAGGCAGCGGGCGCCCGACAAATCATCATGTCGTTGTGGCAAGTGCCTGATTATCAAACACAGGAATTGATGACGTCGTTTTATCGTCATCTGCTGGAAAAAAAGATGACTGCCCGCATGGCATTAAAAGCTGCCCGGGATGAAATGAAAATCAAACGGTATGAGCCGTATTTTTGGGCAGGGTTTGTGCTGATTGAATAGGCTCCGCCGGAAGGATGCCGGAAAAAGCGGAAATAAATCAGGAAGTGGGTGTAATTTTCGCCATAAAATTCACCGGTCATGGCTTCTGTTGCCGACTTGTTAGCCCAGGCTCGCCGCCGATCGTTTGTCGGGCGAGATAATGAAGTTAAAATGCTTGAGCAGCAGCTCCGCGCGCCTGCTTTTGAGTTTATCCTGCTCTACATTTACGGCGCGGGCGGCGAAGGCAAAACCACCCTGCTGAAACATTACAACGATATTTGCGCCGAACACAGCGTTAAAACCCTCGCGCTTGACGCCCGAGAAGTGGAAGCGCACCCTTCCGCATTTCTCGATGCAGTTCGCAACAGTCTGGGCAAAAACATTTATGCCGGAGAGGATGTATTCGAAGCAATGGCCCGGATGCAGGATCGTACCATTTTATTTATTGATACCTACGAAAAAATTAGCCCGATTGACGACTGGGTACGAACCGATTTTTTACCCCGCTTGCCGGCCTCCATGCTTACGGTCATTTCCGGACGCAGTGCGCCTTCTGTTGCCTGGCTCAGCGACCCGGGGTGGAAAGTGCTGATGCGGGTGGTACAGTTGCGCAGTTTTACGGAAAACGAGAGTGAAGAGTACCTTCGCCGTCGCAACATTCCGGAAGAAAAAATCAGACCTGTTCTCGATTTTACCCACGGTCACCCGCTGGCTTTATCAGTGGTAGCGGATATTTACGAACAATATCCTGACAAAAATTTTGCGCCCGATGAATCGCCCGATGTCGTGCGCACCTTGCTGCAATTATTTGTACGGCAGGTTCCCAGCCCCATGCACCGAGCGGCATTGGAAGTGTGCAGTCTGGTTAATTTACTCACCGAATCACTGTTGGCCGAAGTGATGGGGGTGGAAGATGCCAGTGAGTTGTTCAACTGGCTGTGCGGACTGTCGTTTGTCAGTATTGGTCGGGAGGGAATTTATCCGCACGACATGGCCCGCGAAGCGCTTTGCGCAGATTTGAAATGGCGGCATCCCGACTGGAATGCAGAACTGCATACACGTTGCCGGAACTACTATCACCGCAAATTGCGGGAAGTTGGCGGCGAAGCCCAACGAAAAGTACTGTTCGACCTGATTTTTCTGCACCGGACCATGCCGGCGATCAAACCGTTTTTTGAATGGCAGGAAACCGGCAGTTTTTGGGTAGATCATGCAAATGAACAGGATTTGCCTGGTTTGCGCACCATGGTGCTGGCGCTGGAAGGCACTGAAAGTCTGGCCGCTTTCGATTTTTGGTCGAAACACCCCGCCGCCCAAATCTGGGTTTGGCGCGACGGGCGCAAGGAGGCCAACGCTTTTGTCCTGAAAATCAATATCCACGAATGCCCGGCTGAAAAAAGAATACCAGATGCAATCATGCAGCAGGTGCAGGAATATCAGCAAAAAAAACTGCACCTACGGCAGGGCGAGCAAATGGTGGTGTTTCGCATGTGGATGGTCAAAGATACCCACCAGCAGGTTTCGGCTCTCCAAAGCAGTATTTTTTTATCCATTGTGCAGTATTATTTCACTCCGGGACTGGCGGTGAGCCTGTTGGCGGTTCGGATGCCGGAATTTTGGAAACCTATGATGCTGTATGGAGATCTGTCGCCGGTACCTGAACTTGATTTTAGTTCCAACGGAGCGCCGTACGGATTTTTTATGCACGACTGGCGGGCTAGACCGCCGCTGCCCTGGCTTGATTTGTTGGGCAAACGAGAGACCGGCGATGCCGGCAGTTTTGAAAGCGACCCCCCTGCCATGCAATTGGTGGTATTGAGTGAAACGGAATTTGGAGACAGCGTGATAGAAGCTTTGCGTCAGTTTCACCATGGCA
>JANRLZ010000170.1:0-4946 GCA_033762055.1 Saprospiraceae bacterium | reverse complement strand
ACCGCCTGCACATGTACGCGGGGTAGACCTTTCTGCGGCGGTGCTTGATCCACAAAAGGTTGATCCCATCCGCGATTCGCATCTTTTTACTTTTGATGATATAAGAGCCGGAAATAAAAGCCTGCCCCAGTCTGTAAATGCTGCCAACCGCTTGCGCTCTGTTCGTACGCACGACTGGAAATACACCCGTTATTTTCATGCCGATGGAAGTTATCTGGAGGAATTTGAACTCTATTATATCCGTGGCATAGAGGACCATGCTACCTATCCGGGCAATGATCCGAACGACCCGCTCGGCATGGCTTTGAAAGGAAAATTGTATGAGTGTGTCAATCTGGCGTATGACGAAAATCCGGATTTTCAGCAATTGCCGCCCGATGCAAAAAAACAGGTGCGCGAAGCCCGGGTTCATATGGCGGAATTATTGAAAAAACGCGAACTGGATATCCTTACCGGCCAAGATTTGCAAATGCGAATCAAGATTGAACAAGTCAGGGCCGCTCAGGAAATGGCGACGAATTAAAAACAATTTAGCCGTAGGTATCAATAGCGTGTATTTACCCGGTTTCGATACGTTTTTGAGGCCGAATAGGTACAAAAAACGGGGTTGCGAATACATATTCGCAACCCCGTTGACTTTTTAAAGGAAAGTAGTCAATTATTCAAACACCACTTTCCGTGCAACAACGCCTTCCGCAAAATACACCCTCGCGGTGTAAATGCCTGCGGGCATATTGTCGCGTTTCAAAATCAGGGTGCTGTTGTTTACACTGTACAGCGAGCGTACCATGCGGCCCATTGCATCGTACAGTTCGAAGCCCTGGATAGGTTGTTCGTTCGGCGTGCTAAAGGTCATTTCACTGCCGGCAGGGTTGGGCATGATCTTCAGATCCACCTGCGCGCCGGCCAGGTCTTTGTTGTTGACGAAGCTGCAAGCGCCCAATCCGAGCACGGCACATGCACGTGGTGCGAAGTAAGCGATAATGGTATCGTGGTAAGCCTGGTGCGTGGCGGCGAATGTTTCGCAGTTGGGACTGGTAGGCAGGTTATAGGGGTTGGCGTTGGCCGAGAAAGCCCAGGGGCTGGAGTCATCGCCAAGGAAGGGGTAAAACCCTTCAATGCCGCCATTGAGCGATTCGGCTTTCTGCGAAAGCGGGTCGTTCAGGTTGGCAGCGATCATGGCTGCCTGATTGCCCGTACTGTTCAGAATGGGTTGAAAACCACAGCTTCCCGTCACTTCTACCACCGGCAGGTTGATGGGCGGCGGCACCAATACGATGGCCGTTCCACAGGGAGCGAATGGGTCAGAAGGCACGTGATAGGAAATGATGGGCGGGTCGCCGGCATCAATCCAGGAAGTATCACCCAATGCACCGCCCAGATTCACCGCCAGGTTGAAAGAAGAGCTAAAGCCAGCGTGGTTCACATAGTTGAGCGTATCTCCGGCAGGGTAGGGCAGTCCGGGTACGCCGGGGTTGACACCCCAGGTGGTACCGTTAACATTGCCGCTCAGGAATTCCAGTACCATCGGGCCTTGCGGCGTGACGAATTTTGGAATATAGGTGTCGGTAATGGTATCGAGCGTTGCGGAAGCGGCTGCAATATAGCCGCCTGTGCCGATGCCCCAGAGTACAATTTTGTTCGGATCAATGCCGTAAGGGTTGCCACCGGCGTGTGAAGCGCGGAAGAAACGAACGCAGGTGCGGGAGTCTTGCACACCGCGATAGGCTGCGTTGATCAGCGTATAAACACGCTCGGTTTGTGTGCTGGCAACCGGGTTCCAGCCAAGGCGGTAATCCGCTACTGCAGCCACATAGCCCATTTTGGCAAGACGTGTGGCAAATGCGATATCGGTGGCGTCTTTGCGCGTACCCGAACAACCGCCATTTACCTGGGGAGGCAGGAAGTTGCCGGTATGCATGATGATCACCAGGGGACGGGCAGTCTCGGTATCGCCAGCAGGCTCGTAAATATCTACTCTCAAGGGTTCTGGTACAGCCTGACCAAATCCGTTGGGCGGAGGAGCCAGGTACAGAACGGTGGCATTGACGCCGTAGGTGACGTCGGCAGTAACTTCCACATCTGAAAACACCTGATCAAAATAGCGGTCCGCTTGCGCTGTGGCCGCTATGGAGAAAAGGCTTAAAAGCAGGAGTAATGTGAGTTGCTTCATGATGAAATGAAAAAGGTGGTTGGTTAAAATACTGGATGTTGTAGTCGTTGGTGGTGATCTATGGGGTTATTTTTTTACAAAATCGTACACAATGGAAGCGTAAGCCATGGTGCCGATGACCGGGCCGCCGTAGGTCTGCGACACCTGATTGTTTAAAATGTTCGAGGCGCCGATTTTTATTGTCGTGTTGATTTTATCAAATGTTGCATTCACCTGCGCATCAAGCAAATCGTAGGTGGGAACAAAACCTGTAAACTGCGGCGAGCCTTCAAAGGTAAAACCTTCGATCCATTTGTAGGTCAGGTTGAAGCCCATCTTTTTTAGTTTCATAAAACCGAGGTTCAGCGGCACATCGCGCCCCGAGATACTCACGTTGTACTTGTGCTCGGGGGTGTTGAATGCCGGAATGATCGGATCGTCCGGGAAACTTTTGTTGAGTTTGTTCCACGAATAATTGCCGGCCAACTGGTAGTAATCGCCAAAATAGTAGTTGGCGCCCACTGCCAGGCCCTGGGTGGTAACGACATTGGTGGAGTTGGCCGCTACGCGATAAACACGTGTGTTCTGGGGGAAACCGGTTGTCTGGTCGAAATCGGAATAAATACCGATGTTGTAACCGATGAAATCGTTGTAAAAACTGTAATAATAGCACGCATCCACATAGAGTTTATTAAACAAAGTCGTGCGATAACCCAGTTCGAAGGTTTTTACTTTCTCCGGCTGAATCGGCGGCGCGTCGAAACGAATCACAGAGTCGCGCGTGTCCAGATAACGCCGGAACGATTCTACCGTAATCAGATCGTAAAACCCGTCAAGGTTGCCCAGCAAAGTGGCGCGGCCTACATTCAGGTTGAGGTACTGGTCGGTAAGAGTCGGGTTGCGTACTGCAGAGGAAAATGATAAACGCAGGTAGTTATTTACCTTGGGGTTCCAAACAAGCGATGCAGCGGGGGTTGCGATCCAGTTGAAATTCTGGTTTTTGTCCACACGAGCCGACAGGTTGGCGATGAGCTCGTCGTTGAAAAATTTGCGCTCGATGCCGCTGTAAACTCCGAACTCAAAATTACGGATAGGCGCTACGCCGGCTGTATCCTTGAAGATCGTCCCATCGGATCTGGGCGTGTACAGGCGCGCATTGGCGCCGACACGGATTTCTTCCGCCCATTTGGGGGCAAAACGGTACTCGCCATGCACGTGGTACAAAGCCGATTTATCATAAAAGCGTGTACCGCCTTCGGTTGATTTTAGAGAGGTAATGCTGTCGAATACATGCTGAAAACGGGCCAGTTCATCTGGACTCATTGAATTCGGGTCAAAAAAGGCACGCGTTTCCTCCGGTCTTTGCGGATCCACCCCGTTGGCATAGTTGGCAGCCAACTGGTGCCAAACACGCAGGGAGTCAATGATTTCGGGCCTGCGCAGCCACTGCAACGAAGAGGCGGTATCAAACGTCACAAACGGGGGCTCCGGCAGGAAAATCAAATTTTGCGGATATCCCATGGCCTGCATACGGGGGTAAATGTTATCGCCCCAGTAATCATTGTAATTCAGCGACCAGTTTTCATCCGTTTTTGCCAGTTCCTGCAAACGTAACGCGGTAAAATAGGGGTCGTAAGAGCGGCCGGCGTCTTCATGCGTGGCGTAAGCGCGGATAAAAAACTTGTCTTTTTTGCGGAATTCAAGGCGGTTCTGGAAAAATTTGATCCCGCGCAGGCTAAAACGGTTGTCACCCTGATACACTGTTGTGCCAGTGCCGAAATTGGAGGCGATGATAAACTCCGGCGATTCAAACTCTTTGGATGGCCGGGTGCGGATATGGTAGGCCAGCCCGGCTTTGAGGTTTTTGGTGTCATAATCCACCAGATCTTCCTCGCGGTAACCAACGCGGTGGAAAATACCCAGTCCAGCAGAACTTTGCGACAGGTTGTTGGGGTCGGAAAAGTCATTGAGGGAGAAAAATTCGTCGCCGTAAATATTGACCGCATCCCAACGCCCCGGATTGCCAATGCCCGTACGGGTACCGTCCACAGGGCCGTAATTTTGAGCCACCCAGTCGTCGGCGCGCAGGTAGAACAGATTGACTTTCAGCGCCGAACTCAGATAGCCGTCTTTGTTTTTAAAGGCCTCGGCCCAACGGATGGCGGCTTCTGCCATGTTGCGGCTGCCGTATTTTACGCTGCCGGCGAGGCCCTTGTGGACGAATGGATTTTTGGTTTCCATCGAAATGACGCCATTGAAGGCATTCGGCCCGTAAAATGCCGAACTCGCGCCCTGAATGAGGTCAACTTTTGTCACGTCCAGGTCGCTGGCGCCGAGGAAATTGCCGAGTGAGAAATTGAGCCCCGGCGCCTGGTTGTCCACCCCGTCAATGATTTGAAGCGATCGAACAGGACTCGTGGAGTTGAATCCCCGGGTATTGATGATGGTGAATCCGAGCGAAGCAGTGGTGAGGTCTACGCCTTTGAGGTTGCCGAGGCCGTTGTAAAAACTGACGGCGGCGGTTTGTTTGATGGCGATGGCATCGAGGTTTTCGACGGTCAACGGGGCGGCTTTTTGTTTGTCGTCTATGCGCTGGCCCACCACGAGGGCTTCTTCCATCACGATACTGGCAGTGGAAAGCCGGATGTCAATTTTTTGACTGCTTTCACTTACTACAACCTCTTGGGGCTCGTAACCGGTGTAGGAAATTTTGAGTGTGACGGGCAGAGCATCCACTTTAATGCTGAATTCCCCTTCGTAGTTGGTAAGGCCGCCACCGGCGCCGCTCTGCGGA
>JANRLZ010000169.1:0-6495 GCA_033762055.1 Saprospiraceae bacterium | reverse complement strand
ACCAACTCCGAGGGTCAACTACACCAACTGCGCATCAATTTGGCGCGACGGAAGTTCGACTTGGCGCGACGAAGAAATGGTTTGGCTCGAGATAGAGGGTAAACTACACCAACTCCGGGGTCAAACTACACCAACTCCGGGGTCAAACTACACCAACTAAACATCAGTTTGGTGCGACGAAAGTTTGATTTGGTACAACCAATCAGCAATCTGGTGCAACTTCTCCTTTAAAACAACCCCATTACCTTGCCGTTTTCGTCAATATCAATTTTTTCAGCGGAGGGGACTTTCGGCAAACCCGGCATGGTCATAATATCGCCGCAAACCATAACAATGAATTCGGCGCCGGCCGCCAGTCGCACCTCCCGGATCTTGACCACATGCCCCGACGGTGCGCCGAGCAATTTGGGATCGGTAGAGAACGAATACTGCGTCTTGGCCACACAAACCGGGTAATGCCCGTATTCCTCCTGCAACTTTTTGATTTTGCTGCGCACATCGCTGTCGGCGGTAATATCGGAAGCGCCGTAAATCCGGGTCGCGATGGTCTTGATTTTATCCCACAAGGGCAACTCGTCGTTGTACATAAAACGGAACTCCGAGGGGGTGTTTTCCGCCAATTCCACCACCACCCGCGCCAGTTCTTCGGCGCCCTTGCCGCCTTCGGCCCAATGCCGTGAAACCACTACCGGCACGCCAAACGGCGCAAGTTTTTCTTTCAACAAATTGATCTCCGCAGCAGTATCATACGTGAAGTGGTTGACGCCCACCACACAGGGCAACCCGTAGTTTTCGCGAATATTGCGCACGTGGCGCTCCAGGTTGGCAAAGCCTTTTTCCAGCGCCGCCAGATTTTCCTGATTCAGTTCTTTCAGGTCAACGCCGCCGTGGTACTTCAACGCGCGCAGGGTTGCCACCAGCACCACCGCACTGGGGCGCAAACCGGATTTCCGGCATTTGATGTCTATAAACTTTTCAGCGCCCAGATCCGCCCCGAATCCGGCCTCCGTGACGACATAATCGGCCAGCTTGAGGGCGCTTTTGGTCGCCGTTACGGAATTGCAACCGTGGGCGATATTGGCAAAGGGTCCGCCATGGATGAAGGCTGGGGTATGTTCCAGGGTTTGCACCAGATTGGGCTTGATGGCGTCTTTCAGCAACACCGTCATGGCGCCGTGCGCATTCAGGTCGCGGGCCGTGACCGGACGGCGATCCTGGGTGTAGCCCACCACGATATTGCCCAGGCGTTCTTTCAGGTCGCGCAGCGAGGTGGCAAGGCAAAAAATGGCCATGACTTCCGACGCAACCACAATGTCGAAACCGTCTTCCCGGGGGTATCCGTTGGAGATGCCGCCGAGGCCCACCACGATGTCGCGCAAAGCGCGGTCGTTCATGTCCATCACGCGTTTCCAGCTGACACGTCGCACGTCAATGCCCAGGGTATTGCCCTGGTGGATGTGGTTGTCAACCAGCGCCGCCAGCAGGTTATTGGCCAGTCCGATGGCATTAAAATCGCCGGTGAAATGCAGGTTGATGTCTTCCATCGGAATCACCTGTGCATAACCGCCGCCGGCTGCGCCGCCTTTCATGCCAAAGACCGGGCCGAGACTGGGTTCGCGCAGGCAGATCATCGTTTTTTTGCCGATGCGGCTGAGTCCGTCGCCGAGTCCGACGCTGGTGGTGGTTTTGCCTTCCCCTGCGGGGGTGGGACTGATGGCGGTTACCAGGATGAGTTTGCTGTGGGGGTTTTCCGGCAGTTGATCGAGGTAAGCCAGATCCACCTTGGCTTTGTAATGCCCGTAGGGTTCGAGGACTTCATCGGGAATACCGAGTTTTTCGGCGGCGAGGGGGATGATGCGTTTTGGGGTGGCGAGCTGGGCGATTTCAATATCCGAATGCATAAGTTGGGTTTAGGTTAGAACCTGTTTTAATGCCTCGTCTGCGGTTAAAAAAGATATTTTTCAATGGTCAACAAGGCGCGTTTTGCAGCCATAACAGGATGAATTATGGTGAAAAAACGCAACGCCGTTGGACGAAGAAAAATACTTTTTTAACCCGGAGGAGGTATTAAAACAGGTTCGTTAGTGCGGGGGAAAGATAGGGCAAAACTCAGAGCATGTATAGATTTTCCTCCATCCGCTGCAAGCGCCAAATTTAGTCCTGCACTGCGTTGGCTTTTTTCGCCGTAGCCTCCGGCTACGTCTGCAAAAGCCGCCTTGCCCCAAACTAAATTTGTACGCTTTCGCTGGATCAGGAAAATCTATACACGCTCTTATTGCTTTATTACCTTCCCGATATAACGTTCTTCATTTTGTTCAATCATTAAAAAGTAAAAACCCTTCGGATAAACAGCAAGGTTCAACTCGAATAAGGTTTCGCCGTTACCGTGCTGTAATAACTGTCCCTGGGCATTCAACAAATGGAAGGAGAATTTTCCCTCCTTCCGGATGCCAACCTGGTCGGTTGTCGGGTTGGGGAAAAGACGGGGCGCGCCCGGCTTGTTCGTTTGCGCATCCGCTACCGGCACGAGCGCGCAGGGTGGCTGCGCGCCGATCATGTCGGAGTAATAGGTGGTTGCATAGTCCCGCATTACCGTCTTTTGTCCTTTTGTAAACATTTTGGCACAATTTCCATAGTATTCCATATAGTTCTCGATCATATCGGGCGGGTCGGTGGCGCCCCAAAACGGCGCTTCACCGGAGCAGGTATTGAGGGTTAAAAAATCGGGCAGGCATGCAGGTTCCGGATTGATCGCGTTGTTGGAGCAGGGCGTATCTGCTATATCGTCAAAATAAAGGTGATCCAGTCCGAAGTAATGGCCTATTTCGTGGATCAGTATCTGGTAATGGTTATAAGAATCCTTGTTAAGCATTATGCCGATGTACGGGTTAGGGAAATTTTGATGCGGTACCGTGGGTGTTGTGGCAATTCCGCCGTTTGATTCACTGCCCGGCCCCATAGAACTGATCCAGATATTCAAAAAACGGTCGGTATTCCAGGGGGTGGATTCTCCTTTGGTTCGAAAGAAATCGCCCGGCGCAATCGGGGAATCAATCTGCCGATGAACAATGCCGTCGGTTGCCTGTCCGAATTCATCGAAAGCAGCCAGGCATAGCTGGATTTCGGTATCTGCCCACAGGGTGTCAAAAATGATCCTTTCAACCGTGTTGTTTTCCGACATGCCCCGCAAGCCGATATTGACATGATTAATCAAGGCATTCACTTCCGAAGCCGTCATATCTTCCTGCGCATCATAATAAAGCACATGCACAGCGGTCGGGATGTAAAAGATTTGAGCCTGCAAGTGCAGGCCTGCGAACAGCGCCAGGATGGAGAGGGTGTTTTTCATTGTTGTGACAAGTTGATATTGGAGCAGTATCATCCGAATTGATCTTCTAACGTTAAGAATAAATGCCCGAATGTTTTAATAGCACACAGAGGACACAGATGCTTCGCAGCGCAGATCAGGACCGTTTTTTTCTCTTTAAGAAACAGGCCGCAAACCTGCAAGCGGCTGTTGCCTCCATGCACGAAGAACCAAAATTTCGCCCGAAATTTTGAAAGTGCACCTATTTTCAACCCGACCTCTCCAGGGTCAGGTTTGAAAATGTGTACCCTTTCAAACCCGAAATTATACATCCATCCCGGTGAAATCCTGATTTTTACCTCAAATGCCAATTTTTGACAAACAAAAAACCGCATAAGGTTTTCCGCTACGGAGCCGCGCCATAACACACCAATCTCAAAAATCCAGACATACCTTTACGCCATGAAATATACGCTCTCCGCCATCGAACCCTTCGAAATCTCACGGGGTTTCAATGCCCGTTTCATCCACACCGATTCCATGACCCTCGCTTTTGTGGAAGTGGAAGCCGGCGCCGCCATACCCGAGCACGCACACATCCACGAACAGGTGACCACCCTGCTCGAAGGCCGTTTCGACCTGGTTATCAGCGGACAAATGCACCGCATGGAGCCGGGCGATGTCTGCGTCATCCCCTCCAACGTACCGCACTACGGCCAGGCACACACCGCCTGCCGGCTCATGGATGTTTTCCACCCGGTACGGGAAGATTTCAAAAAAGGAGACGTGGCTTACGCGATTCGATAAGTACCGCTTTCTCTCAACGCAACACCTGTTTGAGCGCCTTGACGCTGGCCTGGTTGTCGGCGGTGTAAAACGCTTCGAAAATATCCAGCTTTTCACGGCGACTCAGGTGAAAACTGAGCGAAGCCTCGCGGTTTTTGCGCACCGGCCGGTAATGAAACCGCACGGTTTCAACCCGACTGCCCAGTGCGTCGTTGAGCAGTGCCAGGGCATTGTCCTGCTCAAAATCCTGTACATCGGTCATGTTGCCCCCCGCCGCCGCTGCCGGCGTAAGCATCAGGTCGAAAATCCCCTTGTCGTCGCTGGGCGCTATCGGGTGAATTTTATCCCAACAACGAATCTGCACAAACACCACGCCGTCGGTGTTCTCCCGGATCCAGTCCCTGAATACATGGGCAAACCGGATGGCCAGCCCCAGTCCGTAATTGTCGCGAAAACCGGCATCAATCGCTTCTACCGCCGGGCGTGTGGGTAAAAACACATTGGGCAGAATGTACGGATACGTGCAACTCATGCGTATGGCGCTGCTGAATGCCAGGCTGTCGGCCTGCTGGGCAGCAAAGAAACGCCCAAAATCAACCCCGTCTATTTCTACCTGCGCCTGGAGTTTGCCGGCCGGCGGACGCATCAAATAAGACAAGCCCTGCGGACTGATGAGCAAGCGGCGCGCATCGTTGAGCACCACGGGAGATGCGATGAGCAAGGGAATTTGTGCGTCCTGTTCGGGTTGGCGGTATTCGGATAGTTTTCGGGTAAAAAAGCCATGCGTATTTTCATTTAACTGGTTTTCAAACAAATAACCGCGGTCTTTCCGATACGAAAAGCCGCCCCACTCGAAGGAAGAAAGCGGGAAAAACAGGTCGTTGGATACGGCTGCAAAACTGATGGCATTCAGCAGGTCTTTGCCGGCATCTTCCAGCAAGGCGGGGTCTTGCGGCGACAGGCGGTCGCCGTTTTCATGCCGCAACATGGCTTCCCGAATATGCGCTGCGCCGAGCAGTCCGCCCGAAGCTCCGGTAATCAGTGCCGTTTGGCGAAGGAGCCGTCCGCCTGTGGCGATATCGGCTTTTTGCAGGGTTTGCATCGTCCAGAGCGCCGAACGATGCCCGCCGCCGCTGACACAAACAAAGACGAGTTTAGGCCGCGGGTTTTGCGGGGTGCGATTTTTTACCAGCCAGTTTTCCAGGATTTCGAGGGTGGCAGCCTTGTCGCGGGAAACATTTTGCGGGGAAGCGATTTTTTCAAATGCCGGGTACCCGTATTCGGCGCGTTTATCGGCGGTGTAATCGAGTCCGTAAGCGCGGTTGCGGTAATTAAAAAAGCCCCAGCCGGTGAGCAGGTTGACGGTGAATACCAGTCCGAGGAAAACAGCGGTTCCCCATTGGCGGAACCAAAATCGAACGGCGCCGTAAATGGCCATTACGATACTCGCCAGCAGAAAAACCGTAGCGCCGGCCGGGATACGCGCCCAGGCACTGTCCATAAACGCCCCCTGCGCCATGAGCAGCAGGAGCGCAACCAATTGTACCACCACCGCATTCCAGTGGTTTTGCCGGAAAACCTGTTCGAGCACCCGGGGGTCGTAGTGCGAAACGCTGCGCACGATGCGCGGGTGTCCGCGTTCGGTCAGGTAGGTATCCACCCGCCAGCGGGTAGCGCCGATCTGGATATCGCGCACGCTGGGCAAACGCTGACTGAAGAGCAAGCGGGCGCCGGGCCGGGGGGTCCAGTTTAGCGAAGCAATGTCTTTGTTGGTAAGATGGAAATAAGCAGACAACAAGCCGGTAATAACGACTGTACCCGAAAGAAAACCGGCGATGTTCGAGCCGATTTCGGCGGTGGAAGTCAGTTCGTCGTGCCATTGGAACCAGGTGGTACACACCAGCCATACGGCCAGAAAACCAAGTGGAACCAGGCTGTTATTGAGGCAATATTTGGTGAACGGCGCGCCGAGTGTCGCCAGGAAGGGAAAGCGGTTGGAACAAAGCAGGTAGGTGGTCAGGTGCCAGATCATGACCAGTCCACCAAAGCTGAGGCCGGTGAGAAAAAAACTCCAGAAATTTACTTTACCGTGGTATTCCGGGGTGAGCATGAGGTAGTGCATGCCGAAAAAACGCCCAAACAAGCCCGTTGTGAATCCGGCAAGAATAAACCACAGGATCAGCAGGATCAGGTGACTGCGCAGATGCAGCACCAACAGGCGCAAGGGAAATGAGAAGTAAATCTGTCGGAGGGTCGTCACGGGTATTGGTTTTTTGACAGAACGCGAAGATTCGGGAAAACGTTTTCAAATGTGTTGTTTTTTAAAAAAAGCACTGCTTTCCTCTCCTTTCAGGTGGACGACGTAGCGGGTTATTTCTTTTTGCCGGGAAGGCGGCAATTGC
>JANRLZ010000168.1:0-7245 GCA_033762055.1 Saprospiraceae bacterium | reverse complement strand
CTATTTTTCAGAACAACCGAAAGGACGTTGAGTTTTTGTCCTACAAGTTCGCTCTGAATAAGAGTAGATTCTTCAATACAACGTTTATCGAAATTGGAAATACCTTTGCAAATACGGAAGGGGTGACAATCTGGGACACTGATGGAATTGTGTTTCAAAATTGCCTTTTTAAGGGGAAAGATAGGGAAGGTATTTACACTTATGATGCAGGTGTATCTATCTTAAACGATAACAAGTTTGAGAATAATATGACTGGTGTTGTAACTACAGCGACATACCCAATGTCCAGCAAAGTTCAAATTGGTTCAGGTAGTACAACTGAAAATAAATTTACGAGTAATGGGTATGCCCATATCTTCGCATCCCAAACTGCTGGCCTTATTGGTGACTATTCTCTTGATATTATCAATAATAACTTTACTGGCGGTATTTATGGGATTATCGTTGATGGGACGAGCAATTTCAGAATTGCAGGCAATTTATTGACTACTGTTGGTTGGGGTGGCACAGGAGTTCATAACACAGGTGTGAACTCTCTATTCAACCAGAACCTTATAGGTTGTAATACTTATAAAAACTGCTCGACAAATGGAATCAATGCGTGGGGCAATAATAAGGAGATGCAGTTTTTGGGAAATGATTTTCAAATGAATAACGGCCATGATTTTATTTTGGGGCAGTCTTCTTCATCTACAGACAAAGGGACGATTAGAAGTATTCAAGGTGAAAGCAATAATTCTGCAGGTAATTGCTTTACCGACCCTGGCCCTCAAAATGATATTTTTGCGCCACAAAACGTTACAAATACCTTTAAGTATTATTTTCAGGGCGGAGAACCCCCATTAAACTGCGACCCAGAGCCGCTAACCCCCGGAAATTATACAAAACAGGCGGTTTTACAGTCATTACCTCCTATTGATTGCAACCAATACGGGGGCCTTCCGCAAGGGCTTCAATATCCGACGGCTGGCGATTTGAATATCCGAAGAACAACACTTCATCAATTGGCACCCTCTATAGCAACCAACGAATATGCACTGAACCAATATTACAAAACACTGCAAGAAAAAGATGCAATTCTTCGACACTTGCTGAAACAAGCCTTAGAGGCAGGGCAATATTCTACTGCGGAGGATTTATTGTTGGGAGAACAGTCAAAAGCCGCTGAATGGGCTGTTTTTGGTCTTAGGATGGAGCAGAAAGACTATACAAATGCAGCAGTGTGGTTAAATCAGTTGCCTATCCAGAATAATGATGACGCAACATTTAGAGACATCCAACTTATCAATCTCCAACGCCTACAGAACCTCGGTTCGTTTCAATTGTCTGCAACTCAAGATTCATTCTTAACTTTGGTGGCTGAAAGCTCTTCACCTATTCGCGGATATGCACAAAGTATACTTGCTTTGTTAAAAGATCGGCGCTTTTATCCTGATAACATAGCTTCAGGTGAGGGGTATATTATACCTGAGCAGCCCTCTTTAATGGAAAAGTCTATTCAAACGGGCACCACTATTCGTGTGTTCCCTGTTCCCGCAAACACCTTGCTAACTGTAATATGGCCTTCATTGCCTGTGGAGTCAGATGCTCGCATTTTGGTATACGACATTTTAGGTCAACAACAAATTGATGAGCCAATTGCGTCAAATGAAACACATCAAATGCTTGAAACTGGAGAATTGCCTATTGGTGTCTATTTCTTGATTATTTCTGATCGGGGCAAGCCCTTATATCAGACCAATTTTAGCATTCAACGTTAATCAAAGTAGAGGCGGCAACAAGGGAAATTACCCCCTGTTGCCGCCTCTATTTTTTGCACTTATAAATATGCAAAAACTGATTCTCATCTTGACATGGATGGCTTTTTTATTTCCCGCCCATTCACAAACTAATTTTTCTAAAATCATCTCGAATTATCCATTAGATCCTGAAACCACTTGGGCGGTTGCAGAAGCTTCAGATGGGTATGTAATTGTATCCTGGGGGGAATGTTTGGGGCAAGATGTAATCATTTGCGCCGTGGTGTCCAAATTGGACAAAAATGGGAATGTCCTTTGGTTCAAGCAATTTGATTTTTATCCCAACCCTAGTAATTCTCTTGTTATTTGGGAAGATAAAATTTATATATGTGGTGGTACCAATCAAGGTGAAATACAAGCAGTTTTATATTGCTTAGACATGAACGGAGATTTGCTTTGGGATCGGGCATTCGGAATACCCGATAAATTTGATGCCGGCGCCTCGTTGATGTTTACCTCAGACGACAAAATTGTAATATGCGGCACACGTTATCCTGATGCACCCGGGCTTCCCCTCCGGATTGTTTTTTTGATCAAAACAGATTTGGACGGCAATCTCATTGATGAATATACCTATGATTTTCAAAACCGCCAAAGCCTGGGCTGGTCCATCATACAAGCTACGGATGGTCAGATCGTATTCTCTTATTATGCCTGTCCGGTATCCTGCCTTACCGATTTTAACGGAGGGGTGGCCAGCGTGAACACAGGCGGCAACCTCAACTGGAATCTGGCGTTCCCGCTTTCTTTTCAACCGGATCAGCCAGTTATTATCCAGTCCGACTCTAATACAATGGTTGCCAACTGGCACACCAAGACTTTATTGCCCAACCACGACTGGACACCTCCAACACTGTTTTACCTCGATATGGCTGGTCAAATAAAGGACTCTCTTGTCTTTGAGAACCAAAGCCTTAAAAAAATTAACAATATTGACCCCATCTGGGAAAAAGGTGTTGTGGGATGCGGAAGTAACTACATAGACTATATTTCCGATCCGGATCCTGCTCCTGGCGGATGGGTATTTAGAGTAGATGAAAACAGGACTATACTTTGGGACCGGACATTTACAGATACTTCAAACTTGGGTATGGCAGAGGGGCTTTACTCTATCACGTGTACCAGCGATGGGGGGTATATTGCAGTTGGTCGCCTTGTAAACAATATGACTGGGGTTTTTGAAGCACACAACTGGATTTTAAAACTGGATTCCCTTGGATGCCTTGAGCCTATTTGCGGTGAAGTTAACTACATCACAGACACCGGGGAGATTACATTTTTAAAAGGAAAAGATATTATTGTTTATCCAAATCCGGCGTCTGATTATGTAAACATCAGGCTACCAAAAGATTATTCCTTAAACAATCTGACTGCATTTTTGGTATCTAATGATGGAAAGCAAATTAAAAAAGTTATAGTTAGTGCAATAGAAACGCAGATAATAATACCTGAAATGCTATCAGGCATATTCTATTTAATTCTGGCTAATAAAAATGAAATAGTCACAAGTAAACGAATTGTTGTGAACAGATAATTAATAGTGGGGAGTGGTTCTGTTGCATGAATATTTTTAATTTTTCTTTGAAATTTTTCAAAATAATTCTCAGGAAATCAGCCTTTGTAAAAATTTAGACGACTGGAAAAGCGATTTGCCAAATAAAAAATGTTCATGCGCCAAAGTCCCGCATAGTCGTTTCGTGACTGATCCCAAAAGGTCGGGCAATCCACGGGAAGAGCAACGTTCCTGTGCTGCCAGAACTGTCGGCTTCCCAAAAATGGTACAGTTCAAAAGTAGCAGAAAATAGTAGGAGATCAAAACTGACCTCTTCTTTAAATGCTTCGATTTTCTAACCGTTTGAAACACCACTCCAAGACTACCATTATGGCACATATAACACAACTTGATGCCACCATTATGTAGAATAGCCGGACAAATCCCTGAACGCCCCGTTTTACACATTTTCCTTCTCCTCCACCGCCTCCACCTTTTCTGCTTCGGCTTCGGCTTCACGCCGGGCTTCTTCAAAAATGCCGTGTTCGCGCATAAAATTGTACCATTTGATACATTTTTGAATGTCGCTGATGTGGACCCGGTCGCGATCGTGGTCGGGCAAAACCGTACTGAAATAAGCGCGCAGATCGGCGCTGGGGGCATTTACCGGCGCCGGCGGCGTGGTGTCGTGCAGGTCGAGCATTTTCTGGAAAACTTCCACCAGCGGTACCGTGCCTTCACCTTCCTTGTTGAACGTGTAAACGGCCACGGTAGCAAGCGGCGTAATCTGCTGCTGACGTACCGGCACAAATCGCGTGCGGCCTTCCTTGCGGTCTTCGATGATGACGCCGTTGGGGCGACTGTTCACGAGTTTGTGTACGCCGGGAGCGCCGGGCACGACGAGGTATTTATCTAAATTCATGAGAATGTTTAAACGGTCATGATCTCCTTCTCTTTCGCATTCACGACGGAGTCGGTCATTTCGACGTATTTGTTGACGAGATTTTGCAGTTCTGTTTCCGTGCGTTTGCCCACATCTTCAGGCAATCCGTCTTTCACGGCTTTTTTGAGATGTTCGAGGGCTTTATGCCGGGCATTGCGTACGCCGACCTTGCTTTCTTCCCCGACATGTTTGGCTTTTTTTACCAATTCCTTGCGGCGTTCTTCGGTAAGCGGCGGCACCGACAGACGAATCACTTCGCCGTCGTTGGCGGGGGTGATGCCGAGGTTGGCATTGATAATGACCCGTTCGATGGGGCCGAGCATATTGCGTTCCCAGGGTTGAATCACAATCGTTCTTGCATCGCTCACCTGTAAATTGGCCACCTGGGTGACCGGAGTAGGGGAGCCGTAATAATCCACCATCAGGTCGGCTACCAGCGAAGTGGAGGCTTTCCCGGTGCGGATTTTAACGAGTTCGTGGTCGAGGTGTTCGAGGGCTTTTTTCATGTGCGCCTCGGCGTCGGACTTAATTGATTGAACGTCTTCCATAATTTTACTTTCGTTGAATTGGGTCGCTTGTTAGAGTGGCTGCGGTAGATCCGCAGGAAATTCACATCCGGAAAGTTCCGGTAACAAGGATTCGGAGGGCAAATTTCCGCCAAGTTTTCCTTTTTATCAGAAAACATGGCGGGAAAATGTGTACCTGTGTACCTTGGGCCGGTTTTTGCTTCCTACGCCATTTTTGTCTGAAGGTTCATGCCTGAATTGCAAGAAATAAAACGAACACTCTCGCGCATCGAAAAGCTGGAGCGGGACGTCAGCCTCAAACAGTTGCAGATCAACAGTTTGCTGGCTATCACGCAGGCTATCAACGACAATGTAGCCGCTGCGGATCTGTTCAATATGTACAATACTTTCTTGCGCTGGGAAATGGAATTGCGGAAAATGTGCCTTTTCCTGCGCGACAGTGGTACCTGGGAATGCAAAACCCATCTCGGTATTGACGAATCGCTGCTGGGTTACGATATGAGCGAGGAACTGGAACGCTACCGCTCCACGCAGGGACTGGAAAAATCGGAGCATCCGCTGGTGCGCGAATTTGACCTGGTGATTCCCGTTTTACACAAAAACGAAGCCATCGCCTACGCATTTATCGGCGGATTCAAAGACGACGACGATGTGTACAACAAGGTGCAGTTCGTGACCACCATCACCAACGTGATTGCCGTTGCCATCGAGAACAAACGCCTGTTCAAGGAGCGCATGCGCCAGGAGGTGGTGAACCGCGAGGTGGAAGTGGCTGCCGAAATTCAGCGCACCCTGGTACCCTGGCGACTGCCTTCCGGGAAAAATTACCAACTTTCCAGCATTTACAAACCGCACTTTGCCGTGGGCGGCGACTACTACGACGTGGTGGAATTTCCCGACGGGCAAATTGCCTTTTGTATTGCCGATATCACCGGCAAAGGCGTGGCCGCGGCCCTGCTTATGGCCAATTTTCAGGCCAATTTCCGGGCGCTCATCACCCGTCGGCCCACCCTCGAAGAGATTGTAAATGAATTAAATGCAGCGGTGTTCAACGTGACGCAGGGCGATAAGTTTATTACCCTGTTTCTGGCAAAATACGATGTCAATTCGCGTACGCTGCATTATGTCAACGCCGGCCATACGCCGCCGGTGCTGCTCTCCAACGGCGACGCCGTTTTGCTCAAAAACGGTTGCACCTCGCTGGGCTGGCTGCCCGAACTGCCCTTTCTGGAAATCGGCGGACTCTGTCTGACCGATGAAGCGCTCATTTTTTCCTACACCGACGGACTCACCGAGGTGCGCAACCCGGCCGGCGAGGAATTCGGGGAAGAAAAACTGCTCGAATTCCTGCGCGAAAATGCCACCGCCGGGGCCAAGGAACTCAATACCAAACTGCTCAACCACCTCGAAGTTTTCCGTGGCCGCGAACCCTGGCCCGACGACATTACGGTGCTGACCTGCAAGGTGTTTCAGTAGGCTTTGCAAAGGCAGCCCGCCAATGTGATCTGCGCGACTTTTTTATCATGACGATCCACATCTTGACGCTCGAGATCATAGGGATCAACCCTTATGTAACGCTTCCCGGTGAAGTGCTGGAGGACCTGTTCGGGCAGGCAGGCAAACGCAAGGGGCCCATCCCTGTAAGAGGCCGGATCAACGGGGCGTCCTACCGCCAGACCCTGGTGCGCTATGCCGGCGCCTGGCGGCTTTACGTCAATACCACGATGTTGAAAGACTCCCCGAAGCGTATCGGGGAGCAGATTGAACTGACCGTCGAGTACGATCCGGAGGTAAGAAACGTGGCGCCACCGGCTGCTTTTACGCAAGCCCTGGCAGATAATCCGGTGGCAAATCTTCATTTCCGGCAATTGCCGCCTTCCCGGCAAAAAGAAATAACCCGTTACCTCGTCCACCTGAAAAGTGAGGTAAGTCTCCAACGCAACCTCCACAAAATCATCGCTGCACTGGAAGCCGGGGGCGATTTTTTTGGCAGAAGTTTGACGGGAAACAGCTTGTAGGGGTACGAAGTTGACAGGGGCTTTCCGATTGCCGTCGGATAAACAGGAGAAAATGTCAGGAGCGGGTGCAAGTGTAGCGGAACCCTATTCAATTTTTTATCAGTTTGCCTGTGTCTAATTGGCCTCCCTTCTCCCAAATTTGCCAAAAATAAACCCCGCTTGGCAAGTGGCCCGGCGTGATTTCACCGTTGGGCGCAATTTGTGCTTTATGCACCAACTGGCCCAGGGCATCATATAACAGGAACACCGGGCTGCGCCGCATATTTGCGCTCATTGATACCGCCAGCCGCTGTGAAAATGGATTGGGTGACACCATGATCTCACTTTTTATCTCCGGGCTATCCGTTGATGATACGCCCATATAGACCGTCCTGCAATATGTGTCGCTGCCATACTGATTACTCACCGTGAGGCAGACCTTATACACCCCAGCGCTGTCGTATTGGTGAAGCGGGTTTTGTTCGGT
>JANRLZ010000167.1:0-3060 GCA_033762055.1 Saprospiraceae bacterium | reverse complement strand
GTCCATCATCGTGGTTGCGGGCAGTATATCATTAGCAGGAAGCAGAATTTTGGTGTGCGAAAGGTAGCAACCCTATTTGGTATGGCCAAATCCCATCCAAGAAAAATTTTTCAGATATTTAAGTCATCTATCGGGCTTTTGATCTTGTCCCAACCCTTGTGTGTGATGTGGGTATAAATTTCCGTGGTCTTGCTGCTTTCGTGGCCGAGCAATTCCTGGATGTAGCGCAAATCCACCCCTTTCTCCAACAAGTGCGTAGCAAAAGAGTGTCGCAGTGTATGCACCGTGGCGCTTGGATTAATTTGAGATCGCATTTTGGCGCGGGTGAAAATTTCCTGCACGCTTCGCTCGCTGTACTTTCCTCCGCTTTGCCCTTCAAATACCCAATCAATTGGCCGATAGGTTTCGATGTAGTCCTTCAGTTTTTTCCACACCTTTTCGGACAGCAGCGTACAGCGGTCTTTTTTCCCTTTTCCGCCCCGTACAAAAAGCCGGTTCTGCTCCGGCTGCAGGTCGGTCAGCCGCAGCCCAATGGCTTCGCCGAGGCGCAGGCCGGCAGAATAGATCAGCATGAGGATGCAGCAGTGCTTGGGATTATCCACCGCGCGAAGCAGCGCGGTCACTTCCGATTCCAACAACACGTTGGGCAGTTTTTGCTGCTTTTTTGGCTGAAACAAGTCTTTTACCTTGTCTTCCTGATCTGCCACAGCAATATAAAACATCTTGATAGCACTCAGTATTTGGCTTTGATGCGACACGCTGATGTTCCGCTCCCGGATGAGTTTCGTCAGGTAATCGTTGATTTGTTTGCGCGTGATCTCACGAGGGCGGACGTCGTCGTAATGACGGATAAACTGCCGAAAGCAATTTTTATACGCCTTTACCGTACGCCAACTGTATCGCTTGAGCGTCAATACCTGTTCCAGCGCAATCACCGCAGCCTCGTACCTGGCAGGTGTAACCACGTCCGGCCGGGGTTGCTTGCGTTCCGGCTCGGGTAGGCGCTCCGGGATGTCGGCGGAGGGCGTGAAATGCCAATTCAGCAGACCGGCCGGGAAATATTGATTCAGGAAACGGAGCGAAAGCCGGGTGTACGGTATTTCCCATACTTTTTGCTCGGCATTCCAGCGTCGCCCATGGATGTTTTTCACTGTTTCGAGGTATTGTGGCGTCATTTCCTTCGGAAGAACCAAACACATTTTGTCCGGTCTTTCAGGATGCAATCGCAAGTCAATGCGATGATCATCCTTACGCACTTCACTTGTTGGCGCCAATTCCGCCTCTTTTAATACAGCAATGTTATCATCTCCGAATACCCTTTTCAACATATCGAAACTGTCCTTTGTCCGTAGTACCAGCCAGGCTTTTTGCGCAGGAATCCATCGGGCCGTTGGAATTTGTCGTACAAGAGAAGGAAATGCAGGATCAAAGTTTGCCGGACGAACGGCAATACACGTTTCGCCATCAAGCGTAGCAGGAAAAATTTGAATTTTCATTGGTAGCGTATTTCAATGAAACAAATATAATGCTTCCCCGGCAATTTTCCAAACAGGTTCAACTACTGCCTTCCCGGCAGAGACGTCGTTTAAATGGTGCTTACAGACTAAGCGAGGTAAACGAATCCTATTCTCATGCCCCGCATTCAACCCAAATACCCAACAGGCGGCAGCACCGCCATAACCGCCTCGCATCCCGTTGGACTAAATTCCGTGCTACCGGCTACCTGCCGCCAACTCCTCAAGGGTCAGGCTGAATTTTTCGGCATCTAAGGTGGCGCGAATGCCGTAGGGGAGGGTAGCCTGGTTCGCAACATGCCCAAAAGGGATGCCGTAAACCACCGGAATGCCGAGTGCGCCCAGACAGTCGCGCAGGGTGTCGGGCAAGGAAAGGGAAAATGTGCCGGGTTTGGGCTGACATTCGGCAAAGACGCCCAGCGCAATGCCGGCAGCTTTTTTTAGATCGCTGCCTTGCAGCAGTTGGGTCAGCATCCGGTCTATCCGGTAGGGCTGTTCGCCTACATCTTCAATAAAGACGATTTTTTTGTCAAACTTCGGCGCATAAGGGGTGCCGACCATAGCGGACAACAGCGCCAGATTGCCGCCGGTCAGTCTGCCTTCGGCCTTGCCGGGACGAATGACGAATGGCGGATATTCCGGCCCTTCAGGCAAGGGGCCGGCAGGCTGGATGATACAGGGCGCAACAGGACGGGTCAGCACCGATTCAAAATAATGCAGGGTATCCGCCGGAAAATCCGAGGCAGCAACGGGGCCGTGAAAGGTGACCAAACCGGTTCGCTGGTGGATGGCGATGTGCAGGGCGGTGATGTCGCTGTACCCGATGAGTGGTTTCGGATGTCGGCGGATGAGTTCGTAATCAATATGCGGCAGGAGTCGCCCGGCGCCGTAACCGCCGCGTACGCACCAGACGGCGTCAATGGCAGGGTCGCGGAATGCCTCGTGCAGATCGGCCAGTCGCGCGGCGTCGCTGCCCGCAAGATGGCCGTATTGGGCGCGCAGACTTTTTCCTTCCACGATCGTATAACCGAACCCCGAGAGGTTGGCGATGGCTTTGGCGAGTTTCTCCGGCGCCGGCGGACTGCTCGGTGCAATCAGGGCAATGGTGGCGCCTTCCCGCAGTCGGGCAGGACGTATGATACGTGGTTTTTCGGCCTCAGGCATAGCAGAAAAAGGATGCAGACGAGACAGGCCGGCGCTTAGCGCGGCCATGCCGGTGGTTTGGAGAAAGTTGCGGCGTTGCATTTTGATTGATTCGATTGGTTCGATTGGTTCGATTGATTCGATTGATTGGTGCAGCGTCATAAAACTATACCCAATGTATACTATCTAATAGTGATTGGCGAAAAAAAACGGGATCAAATCTTTCAAAATCAAGCCAATCCATCCTGTTAATCATGCAAATCACAAAAATCCTGGTATCGTCCATCTACAACACTGCTACCTTGACCGGTTCGGACCAGGAACTGACAGCATTGCCGCTGCCCAACGATTTAACGCGGATGAACAGCTGGCGACTGTTGGGCAAATCGCTCAGCACACAAAC
>JANRLZ010000166.1:0-15598 GCA_033762055.1 Saprospiraceae bacterium | reverse complement strand
AAGGTGCTTAGTACACTCACTTTCGCTCCTTAGGTAGTACACCTTCGCATCGAATGTGTCATACTTTAACCCCGAAAGTGCTACACCCTGGCGTCTGAAGTACTACACTTTCGCACCTGAAGTGAGTTACCTAAGATGCTTCGTACACTCACTTTCGCACCTTAGGTAATACACTTTCGCACCTTAGGTATCACACTTTCGCACCTGAAGTATCATACTTTCGATGCGATTTACATACACTTTTGCATCGAAGGTGTACTGCCCGGGAAGCGAAGTCCGCCGTTAAAAAGTGTTAAAAAAACGAAGAAAATAGCCGAAAACTCTTAAATAAATCTTAAAGTCGATCTGACAGCCAACGCCCTGGCAGCGTTTTGACGCCTTGGTTCGTATTAGCATCAACGTTGGCTCCATTCGCGAGGAGCATTTTTTTAACCCGGTATTTGCGCAGATACTGTTCACCCGATCCGGACAAAAAATCCGGGTCTACAAACAGTAAAAAGTATGAAAATTATCAATCGGCAGACTTACCGTTCTGCCCGCCAAACCGATCTGGTGTTGTTCACCGAGAACCTCATCCAACGCGTCAAGGAAAAGCCCGAACTGGCCTTTCTCACGGAAGAGGTCGCCGCGATGGAAGCGCCGCTGGCGCAATACATCAGCGCACTGGCAGCATCCCGCAACAAGGGTATCCTGGAAATTGCCGTCAAAAATGAAGCGCGCACTGTTTTGGTAGAAGCGCTGGAGTCGGTGGCCAACAAATTTGAAAACCACCCCGAAGCGTCGGATATCCTTGCCCTGAGCGCAGGATTCAATCTGCACGAACCCTTGACGGCACTCGACGCGTTGCCGACTCCCAAAGTAATCAAAACGCAGCCTACCGGCAACCGGGGCGAATTGCGAATCATGCTGAAAACCTGGCAAGGACGCCGTCCGCGAGCGTATATGCACGCAGGGGAATATTCCACCGATGAGGGCAAAACCTGGCAAAATGGCCAATACAGTCCGTCCCAGCGATTCGTCATGAGCGGATTACCTCCTTACAGCAGCCTGCTGGTTCGTTTCCGCATCATCGCTCCCAACGGTAAAACCGGCAATTGGTCGGAAATTGTGCCGGCGGTGGTGAGTTAGTGCCGATCGGCGCCCTGTAGTACTGGTGGGTAGTTTTTACTTCCTGAGGCCGTTTCACGGGACACCTTGAAACGGCCTTTTTATTTCCCCCGCAAATCAAACCTTCAGTGATCCCAGGCCTGTGATTTCCCGTACCTCGCGCAAGGTTTGCTGGGCGCGTTTGCGCGTTTCGGCACTGGCGTCCTGAATCCGGCTTTTTACGTTCTTTTTGTCGGCCTGCAAGGCTGCCAAATTTTCGCGGAAGGGGGTCACCAGACCCACTACAGCATTGGCAACGGCTTCTTTCAGGTCGCTGTAACGCAGGGCGCCTGCCTGGTAGTCGGCCATCAGCGCGTTGTGCGCAGCCATATCATCGCAGGCGCGCAGCAGTTCGAAGAGGTTTTTCACACCCGGACTCATTTCTCCTGCCGCTGTTTCGCCTGTATCGGTAACGGCCGATTTGATTTGTTTGCGGATGCGGTCTTCTTCACCGAAAAGGTTGATGTAATGTTTTTCCCCCAGGCTCTTGCTCATCTTGCGGGTGGGGTCGGCGGGGGAAAGTATTTTGGGTGTTTCGGTAAAAAGCGGTTCCGGGTGTACAAAGTATTCCTTGCCAAACTGGTGGTTGAAACGCTGTGCAATGTTGCGCGACAATTCCAGGTGCTGTTCCTGGTCTTTTCCAACCGGCACATAATCAGCGTGATAGATCAAAATATCGGCTGCCTGCAATACCGGATAAGCAAACAGGCCCAGGCTCACGAAGGCTTCCTTGTCGGTTTCGCGCAACTGGTCGGTTTTGTCCTTGAATTGCGTCATGCGCGTCAACTCACCGTAACTGGTCGTACAGCCGAGTATCCAGGAAAGTTCGGCGTGTTCGGGCACCAGGCTCTGAATAAACAGGTGCTCCGGCTTGATCCCGCAAGCCAGCAGGTAAAAAACCATTTTCCAGGTATTCTCCCGCAATTGTACCGGATTGTAGGGCATGGTCATGGAATGATAATCCACGACGCCATACAAACATTTATATTCTTCCTGGAGGCGAACCCAATTCTGGACGGCGCCGAAATAGTTGCCCAGGTGCAAATCGCCGGTGGGTTGTACGCAAGAGAGGACGTTTTTCATGTTCGCTTGTTTACCCGATTACACGGAAGCAATGACTGAAATTTCGATATTGACAAACTTGGGGAGTTCGGACACCTGCACCAGTTCGCGGGCGGGTGCAAATTCGGGCTTGAAATATTCGCCATAAACGGCATTGATACGACCGAAAAGGTGCATGTCTTTGACAAAAACGGTGGCTTTCAGTACTTTTTCGAGGCTGCTGCCACCGGCTTCGAGGATGGCTTTCAGGTTTTGCAACACCCGATGCGTTTCTGCCTCGATGTTGTCGAGTACCAGTTCGCCATTGGCTGGATCCAGCGCAATTTGTCCGGAAACAAACAGTAATCCGCCAAAAGCGACGGCCTGGTTGTAGGGGCCAATGGGTAAGGGGGCGGCGGGAGTATTGATCAGATGTTTCATGTGAGTGAAATAGTCTGTTGATAATGGTTTATGAAGGTTTATCGGGTGGATAGAATTGATTGTCAAATTGTTATCACCCGGCCATTTTCATAACCACGTTGCGTCGACTACCGTATGAAAGAACGATCAAAAAATAAATAAGGTCACGAATTCAGGCTAAAGAATCGGCTGAAACGGGAGGTTGTTTTTTAATCGTTCCTAAATAGAAAAAGCCCCATTCATCCCGACCAGCGGGATGGGAGCCTCCTCAAGTGCCTGCTTAGGAACGTGTGCGAAATAACATACCTATTTGGGTAGCCGTTTTTTCGTCATGCAAGGCGCCAGGAGGGCGCATAGCGGGGCTAAGTAACCGACGAGTAACGCAGCAGGGCGGAAAAAAAGGCAGCCAAAATAGGTATGTTATTTCGCGCACGTTCCTGAATGAGGCGGGCTATTCTTCAGCCGATGCACGGGCCTTGCCCGGTACCAATACCTGACCGCGGTAGTACAGATCGCCATCAACCGTGTAGGCACGGTGCATGCGGTGAACTTCACCGGTGACTTTGCAGGTGCCAAGTGTAGGCATTTCGGCTTTGTCGTGTGTGCGGCGGGCGCGCTTGCGGCGTTTCGAGTGCCGCCATTTTGGATTTGGCATGACGCAGTATCTTTATTCGTTGCTCGTTATCGCGATGTTTGTATTTTAAATAAAAACACAAACAAATCTTTATTTATCAATCAGTTATCCTGGTTCAAATCTTTCAGGCTATCCCACACAGAGGGGGCATCGCTGTTGTTTTCTTCAGGGGTCAGGTGTTTCAGTACTTCAAAATTGCAGGGCGGAACCGGGTCGTTGCTGCAATCATACGTATTGGTAATGGGCAAGGCCAATACAACAAATTCGTAGAGGTAGGTGGCCACATTAAATTCGGGCGCATCTCTTTCGATGAACACCACCTCGTCGTCTGATTCGCCTTCTGCATCGCCGAATTTTACAATCAGTTGCCGTTCATCTTCAATAGGAAGATCAATTGTAGCGGTGCAGCGATCACATTCAGCCTTCACCCATCCTTTCAACTCAAAATCAAGGAGCATCATATCGGGCCGGCGATCCAGTTGCAACACAAAATGAACCTTTCCTTCCTCCACCGGCGATCCCTCAAACCGTGCGAAAAACGCGTTGTCAACGTCGAAATTGAATGAATGTACCCCTGTTTTTAACCCCTGAATGGGAAGGGAGTACGCAACAAATGCGTCCATTGGCTCGTCAGTTTTTCAAAACGGGCGGCAAAAGTAGAAAACTTTTACTTCCTGACCAAGCGGAAGCCGAAAGTTTTTTGACAGTTCGCAAGGAAAGTTGAAAACTTTAGTCCGCTGCTACGTTTGTCCGGCCATTTTTTCAACCGGTTTCAACGATTTATTAAAAGCGAAGGGCAGCATGACCAGGGTAAACATGACAAGACAAAGGAATTCACCTCCAACAATATACCAGGGCCACTCGCCAAAAAGGTCGAGCAGCGTAGGGCCGTCGGGCTTTTGCCGGAGGTACATAAAATTGGTACCCAGCAGGTAATTGACGCCCAGGATGAAAACAAAATAAAGGTTGATCCACAAAAAAGCGCGTCCAAAACTCCGCCAGGTGGGGCGGAAACGGTACACGAATACGGCATACAGCACGCTTTGCGCCAGCCCCATGTGAACGATGAAGTAGCGGAGGTTGAGGAAATGAGGAAAAGAAAATTTCAGATCGGGGGTCAGCAAGGCTTGTATACAACCGCCCATGACCATGTAGTAGGTAATTTCGAACAAAAAGAAATTGCGTTGCCACAACATGACCGGCAACAGCAGGTTGATAAAGTAACAGACGTGAAAAGGCAAGACCAGTCCCAGATTGAGTGGTCGCTCGAACAAGGCCATGTAAATGGAAAGTGCGATCCACAGAACGGCAGGAATGAGGCTCTGAATGAGGCCGATACGCTGCTGGGCGCGTTCGTTCGGTTGTTGTTTGCCCAACCAGATCCAGAAAATGGTGCTTGCAACACCCAGGGTAAGCCAGATAAAATGTTCCTGGCCGTAATTGACAAATACCGGCGAGTAAAGGAGTAAAAAGCGCACGAAAATAGCTCTGTTTTGATTTGAGAGCGAAAATAGTGCGTTTTTTATATTACACCGTCAATTGCAACACAAATTTTTAATAAAGCGCAAAATTGTTCGGCGAAATCAACCGCGCGCACTCGCCACACTTTCTTCCTGTTTCTTAAAGGCAAAGGGCAGCATGACCAGGGTAAACATCATCAGGCATAAAAATTCCGCCCCAACGATGTACCAGGGCCACTCGCCAAAGAGATCCAGCAAAGAGGGATTGGCGGGTTTTTTGGACAAATACATAAAGTTCGTACCCAGCAAATAGTTGATACCCAGCACGAAAACAAAATAAATGTTTGTCCACAAAAACGCCCGGCCAAAACTCTGCCAGGTCGGACGAAAACCATACACGAAAATGGCGTACAAAATGCTCTGTAACAGCCCCATGTGCACCACGAAGAAACGGAAGTTCAGATAATGCGGGAACCCGTGTTGCAAAGCCGGAGTAAGCAGCGACTGAATGCAGCCGCCCATCACGATGTAATAGGTAATTTCAAACAGAAAAAACGAGCGCCGCCAGAGCATGAATGGCAACACCAGATTGATAAAATAGCTGATATGAAAGGGCAGAATCAGACCCCAGTCGAGTGGTCGTTCGAACAACAGCATGTACAGCGAAACCAATACCCACAGTCCCGCAGGTATCAAGCTCTGGATCAGGCCGATACGGCGCTGCCCCAAATCACTGGTTTGCTTTTTGCCCAACCAGATCCAAAAAACAGTGCTTGCCGTGCCTAAGGCAAGCCAAACGAAGTGCTCAACTCCGTAACTCTTAAAGTCCGGAATAAGCGAAAGAAATAGTTGCACAGCAGGTAGCTTGAATTCGTTTTCTCAAGGATAAAAATAGTATTACCTGTACCTTTTTAACCCCTGTTCACCTGCTTTTTTTGACGAACGGCGTGTTTTTAACCCAGAACCGCCAGGGCCAGGCCGCACATTCGCCTGCATAATCCACACCAATGCGAGGGCCGGCCGCTATATCCTCTTCTTTAACAATAATCCCGCGGTCTTCCAGCCAAACCGGCGAATCGGGTGTCAACAGGCTCTGGCCGGTGTGCCGAATGGTTAATCCCAGCGCTTGCGCCAGGGCGCCCGGACCTGTGGTCAAAGCCGGGTCGGATTTGGAGCGCTCGGGGCGTTTGCGCCGCTTGTACATGTGTGCGTGCCCCTCCAGGGGCGCAACCGCGCGAATCAGTACAGCATGCGCCGTTTCGGCCGGCGCTGTCACCACATTAAACAGATGATGAATGCCATAACAAAGGTAAACATAAGCCCGCCCCCCTTCCTGAAACATGACCTCCGTCCGCGCCGTCCGCCGGTTGCCATAAGCATGACTGGCGCGATCATCGGGGGCGCGATAGGCTTCTGTTTCGGTAATCATTCCCGCCGTAACGGCGCCGTCAAATCGGGTAACCAGGACCTTCCCCAACAAATCGCGGGCTACCTGCACTACCTCGGTGCGGGTGTAAAAATCAAGAGACAATCGTCTTATTTTTGTCGGATTCAAATCTGTGTTTTCCATGAAGATGACCGTCGAAGAAGCGCTCCAAAAACTGGGAAGCCAAAGCCTGCCTTTTCTGCAACTTTTCCGACACGGCAGCATGTCGGTCGAGATTTACCAACCACTTGAGGTTGATCGCCAACAACCACATTTACAGGATGAAATTTATGTCATCATCCGCGGTACAGGCATGTTCCAGCATGGCTCCGATCAATACCCTTTCGCGCCGGGCGATCTGATTTTTGTCGCTGCGGGCGTAGAGCATCATTTTTTCAATTTTACACCCGATTTCAGCACCTGGGTCATTTTTTACGGCGCAGCCGGAGGGGAAGCGTTGGAATAAGTCTGGTTTAATGCCTTAAAAAATGCCGCACTCGTGCCTGGGCATTTTCCCGGACGTTCATATAGTACAGGTTCAGGTCGCCAACGTGAAAGTTTTTTCGGATAAAAAACAAACTGCCGCGAAATTTGGGTTTATCTGCCAGCAAAACCCCTTTGTACACTTCCGCGTCGGTGGCCTGCGGATAAATTTTTTCAAACGGGCGAATAACGGCGCCTTTGTTCATCTCCTTACCTGCATACTCGCCTTCGGTCGTTGTCCAAATCAACGGATTGGTACACACCACATCGCGTTCAAACGCGTGGCGCCGGCCAAAACGGCGTTCCCAGGTACGCCAGCTGCAATAACAGCCATTCTCTTCGGGCGTTTGACAGGGTTTTAAATCCCGGAAAAAATCATTTTTCACCGGCCAGCCTACCACGTAAGCCGCTACCAATTGCCGCTCGAGGTCTTTGCCCTCCACCAGGTCGCGCAGCAAAAAAAGGAGATGCCGGGCGCCCTGACTATGCCCGGCAAGAATAAACGGCCGACCGTTGTTCCAGTGTTTCAGATAGTGTTCAAAGGCCGCTTTTGTATCTTCGTATGCCAGATCAAGGGCCATTCGGGCCGAAGCGGTGTCTTTTTTGGTGTAAAAAACGTGCAAATGCGCCTGCCGGTATCGCGGCGCAAACACACGGCCTGCGCCGTTAAACAGCGAAGCCTGGTACTGAATCGTACCTTCATCGGTTTTGACATTGGTGGGTATGTCGGAAACAGCTACGTTCCAGTCGCGCTCGCGCCGCCTGTCGCCTGTGTAGGTCGTCGGGTGAAAAAACAACACATCCACCAGGGCGTCCTGTTGCAAATCAGGTGCTTCCGGACCAGGAGAAAGATCGGCCGGGTCGCTTTTGTCGGGGTGCGCCGCCCAGTTTTCCAACAACGCATAATCGGGTTCAGGGGGCATTTTGGTTGCATCAAATGCGTTTTTCGGCCGCACGGAAACACAGGACAACAGCCCCAGCAAAGCCGGAAACAGGGCGTATGGGTAGATTTTCATGTTTGCTAAAATTTGATTTTCAACGCGCAGTATGGTGGCGCTCTGTCAATGTCTGCATCAAAGATGTTCCGGCATTGATCAATGCGGCGCCCATTGGATCGCCTGAAAGGGCGGCGAATTCGCCCTGGCCAAAATGCACGCCGCTGGGAGTCAGCATGTTCAGCCGGATCTGGCCATACGGCGGTGGTTCGGGGCGGCGCCCCTTTCCTTCCCAGGGGCCAATACGCGGCGCAACGGCTTGTCCGACAGCCAGCAGCTGGCGCAGGCGCTCTTCAATGACCGTATCGGCGCCGGGCGCATCCCAGACAATGGCGGCATGGGTAAAATTGACATAACGCGCCGAACCATCTTCATAGGCGGCCAGCAAGTCAAGGCCCTTGTCCATCCAGATTTCCAGTACCACGCCCAGCACTTTTTGCGCTGTTTCAGGCGGCGGGGCAACACCCAGTTGGCCCAGATGAAACCAGGCAGCGAGGTAAATACGCGATTCCAGGCCGGGCAGTTCGGTTACTTTTAGCAGGTTTTCGGCAGCGAGAGAGGTATTCCCGTTGTCCATCGCATTTTTTGCAGCGGCAAACAGGGGGGTAAACGAAGGGTTTCCATCAGTCGGTGCGGCGAGTGATTCGAGGCTAAAATCGCCAAAAAACGTATCGCGCAACGGACTGGGCGGGGTGACTTTGGGTTCTTTTTTAAAAAGATTGAACATGAGGAGCGGGTTGGGTCTAAGCGCATGCTATAAGGGCTAATCGCGCATGCTGAGCATTTTTTCGGTTTGGTTTGCTTCTACTACCGGGGCCTGTTCGTGGATGGTTTTGCCCTGGAGTACTTTTTCGTATAATTTCAAGTAATCGTTTGCCATGCGTTTGGCGGAGAAATTGTCCACCGCGTATTCCTGACAGCGTTTTCGATCGTAGCTGTCGGCATTTTTCAAGGCTTCGACCAGTTCGGATTTTTTTACCGAGAGACAGCCAATATCGGAAAAAAAAGCGTCCACTTCGCCGTTCCACTGGCCTTTTTTGCGTCCTTCCGGGTCTTTTTTGCCCAACAATTCAGGCAAAGAGCCGTAGGGAGTTCCAAACACCGGGCAGCCGAAATAAAGGCTTTCCACGATGGCCAAACCGAATGGCTCGTGCCACAGTACGGGGAAAATCAGGCCCTTTGAGCCCTGGATGATGGCATTTTTCCCGTCTCCACCCAACATACCGTGAAAACGTACATGTGGCGTGAGTGTAATCCGCAGTCCCATGCGGAAATTGACCCTTGTTCCGCCGATTACGTGCAAACGCGCACCGGCTTTGTCGGCCAGGTCCATCGCGCCGCGCACATTTTTGACGCGCCAGGCGGCATTTCCAAGGAAGTGAAAATAAAGGCGCCGGTTGTTCAGGTCGGGCGTTCCGTAGTCGGAAAAATCGAGTCCGTTATGTACAAACACCGATCCGCCATGTCGCTGCGCGTGGTTTCTGGAAATAAATACGGTGTTGGGATGAAAGGTGTGTTGTTCAAAAACGTTGCCGTGGAGCGTGGAGATGAATGGTTTGGGTAATTCTTCCTTTGTTTCAAAATGCAGGTGAACAACGTCGCAGTCGTCGGGAATTTGTTCGGCGAGCGGCTTTTTTTCATTTAACACCAGCACATCGGCAAAGGGGCAGGTAGAACCGGCTTTTACCAGAAAAGTTACTTGATGGCCCATCTCCACCAGACTTTTGCCCAGCCACCAGATGACGCGTTCTGTTCCGCCATAAAGGTGTACCGGAATGCGGGTATTATTGACGATGAGGATTTTCATGGGCTAAGATTGCTTTGCATTGCACTGTGATGTGTTGAAAATTCGACAAGCCGCAGCATTAGACATGTTCGTAACTAGTTCCATGCTTTATTGCTCTTCTGTCGGCGCCACCCGCGCCAAAAATTCGGCTTCCGTCCATATTTCCACCGTGCCAAGTTCCTGTGCTTTTTTGAGTTTGGAGCCGGCTTTTTCACCCACAACCAGAATACCGAGGTGTTTGCTTACGCCACTGGCGAGGCCGGCGCCGGCGGCGGCAGCCAGTTTTTCGGCCTCTTCACGGGTCATTTGCGACAAAGTGCCGGTAAACAGGATGGTTTTTCCGTACAAGGGACCCTCGGTGTTCACATCGGCTTTTTTGTCTTCGTCGGTTTGCCGCAGATTGACGCCCAGCGATTCCATGGTTTCGAGCAGGGCGATGTTTTGTTCATTGTGAAAAAAGTTGAACACATTGCGCGCCAGTACCGGCCCCACATCCTTGATGGTCTGGTATTTTTCCAGATCCCAGTTGCGCAAGTCGAGCACGTGCTCCACTTCCGCCGCCAGCAGTTTGGAGGCTTTTTGTCCCAAATGATGCACGCTCAGCGAATGTAACAGGCGGTGAATCGGGTTCTTTCGGGCTTTTTCGACGGCGGCGCGCAGGTTGGCCGCCGATTTTTCTCCAAAACCTTCGAGCCGCGCCACGGCTTCGTAGTCAATGCGATACAGATCGGCGATGCTGTGCAACCAGCCGAGTTTGTAAAATTTTTCGATGGTGCTTTCGCCCAGCCCTTCGATGTCCATGGCGTGTTTGGAGGTATGAAACACCATGCGACCCAGTACCTGTGCCTCGCATTCGGCATTTTCACAACGCCAGATCGCCTCGTCTTCCGGTTTGACCAGCACCGAACGGCATACCGGACAAGTGGTGGGGTAGGCAATTTCCCGCTCGTCGCCCGTGCGCAACTCGGGCAGACTTTTTACGATGTAGGGAATCACATCGCCGGCTCGTTCCACCAGCACCTGATCGCCGATACGCAGGTCTTTGGAACGGATAAATTCTTCGTTGTGCATACTGACATTTTGCACAATCACGCCGGCCAGGGGCACGGGTTCGAGTTTGGCAACCGGGGTGACGGCGCCGGTTTTTCCCACCTGAAATTCTACATCACGCAGGCGTGTTGTTGCCTGACGTGCCTTGAATTTGAAAGCAATCGCCCAGCGCGGGTGATGGCTGGTATAACCGCATTTTTCCTGCAATTCCAGGCTGTTTACCTTCACAACCATACCGTCGAGTTCGTAGGGATACTCATCGCGGTATTCCTGCCAGTCGGTACAAAACTGAATAACTTCAGCGATGTTGCGGCAGGTTTTGGTAGCGGGCAGGTGTTGCAGGGTGCCGCCTTTTGCGAGCGGTGTTTTGAAAGAGAGTGCTTCGAGCAGGTGGATGCTTTCGTCGTGGGTATTAAATTTTCCCAAAACATCGTTGCCTGCTTCATCTATCGCATAGCCAAGTTGGTAAAGAAAGGCTTCGAGGCCACGTGCGGCGGCTTCGCGGGGGTCTTTCATCCGCAAACCACCGGTGGCGGCATTACGGGGGTTGGCAAAAACGGGTTCGCCGGCGGCCTGCCGCGTGACATTTATCCGGTCGAAAATATCTTTTCGGATCAGTGCTTCCCCGCGCAACTCCACTTTGGCAATGCCGTGCCGGGAAAATGCCGCTTGCAGCGGCACCGATTTGAGGGTGCGGATATTGGCCGTGATTTCATCGCCCACAGCGCCGTTGCCGCGGGTGGCGGCGCGCACAAAACGGTCGTTTTCGTACACCAATGCGATGGTGCCGCCGTCGTATTTGGGTTCCACGCAGTATTCCACCTCGGCTTCCTTGTCGAGCCCGCCTAATTTTTTGACCGACTCGTCGAAGTCGCGCAAATCCTCGGCGTCGTAGCTGTTGTCGAGCGACAACATGGGCGTGAGGTGTGCCACGGGATTGAAATTCTCGGTCAGGTCTTTTCCAACGCGCTGGGTGGGCGAGTCGGGCGTCACCAGCGAAGGGTGCGCCGCTTCGATTGTTTGCAGTTGTTTGTACAGCTGATCATATTCGAAGTCGCTGATAACGGGGTCGTTGCCTACGTAGTACCGCCATTCGTGGTAGCGCAGCACCCGGCGCAGGTCTTCGGCTTGTTCGGCAGGCGGCTCGGCAAACAAGTCGGCCTGCGGACGGAACAAAAGTTGTTTGGAAAGGTCGTAGAGGGCGCGTTGCTCGTCTTTGCTGTACACGGAGAGGAAGGTGGAATTTTGGACAAAAGTAAGTAAAACGCCATCTTTGTCCCGGTGTAAAATTCCATCGCTCTTCGTAGTCGGGCATCTCAAAGTTTTAGGCAGCCTTTTGGTTCCCGGGATTGATTTGAAAGGTCAAATCGGGTTTCTCTAAGCCTGTTTATAATGCAATTGTACCAGTCCTTTCTCAAACTGCTTTGTTGAGACAAGTTCCAGTTTTAGTTCAGGGCGCCCATCTTTGAATAGTTTTGTGCCGTTTCCAACTAAAATTGGAATTACCGAGATGATAAATTCATCAATTAAATGATCCTTCAAAAGTTCATTTACAATTTCGGCGCCACCGTCTATGAAAATATTTTTTCCCGGTTCGGCTTTAAGATTTGTAATAAGGTCCCGCAGGTTTCCTGCATAAAAATTTGTTTTTCCAACCGGAGGTTTGGGGGTCCGGGTAATGATAAAAGTATTTTTGTCAATGTGCGGAAACTCAGCAACTTGTGCCATCACCCAGTCATAGGTTTTTCTGCCAAGAATAACGGTGTCAACGGAATGTACAAATTCAGAATAGCCATAGTCTTCTCCATCTTTTTCAACGATAGACAGAAAGCTCAGGTCATCATTTGGCTGGGCAATGTAGCCGTCCAAACTTGTTGCAATGTATAAAATTACTTTTCTGTCTGATGTCATTGTGTTCAATGTTTATTAATTTTTAGGCATTAAATCGCACCAAATCAAACCACCAAAAACCTCATTCAGCGTGCAAATTGCGTGCAAATAAAAAAGGAGCCGCATTTTCATGCAACTCCTTGATTTACTCAGTCGGGACGACAAGATTCGAACTTGCGACCACACGCCCCCCAGACGTGTACTCTACCGGGCTGAGCTACGTCCCGAAAAACTAAACATGCATGATAAAGACACTCCAGCCGGCTATCAAAATAAACTACCAGACTAAAGTGATTCCTGCCTGTTTTTTCCTTTAGTGCAAGCGTTTTTTACAACATCGCACTTTGGGCGCGCAAAGATACGGCGTCGAAAGGCAATTTTTCAAATGCTCAAGGAAAGAATCTCAAAAAAAATATGGCATCGTCGCCTGGGCCATCCAGGCGTTCTCATTGCTTTATGTGGCGTAATAACAGGCCTTTTAATGATCAGTGACCACATTTTTAATGATAAAAGAAATCCTTTGCGCGCTGTTGCCGCCGCCACCGCCAGTCATAACAATATCAGCGCTGACCAACTCGCGTAACGGCAATGATACTCCAAGCATGACAGGCATCCCGTTAAATTCTTTAAATGCAACGCCTTCCTCAATTTCGCCTAATAATGCAATCCCCAGATGAATGGTATGGGCCGGATCGAACGCAAACCTTGCAGATATACCGGGATCAACATCATTTGCGAGGGCCATTTTTTTTCCTCCCCGACAACACCAGAAATTGATAGAGCCTTCTTCCAGATTGTTGGTCATCTCAATCCCCGTGGGGTCCGGGATATTGCCACTTGGAACAAGTGCGTCACCGGATTCAGTTCTGGTCATTGAAAAAGATGCCCCGTATTCAGCGTCAATCCGGGGCGTTAAGTTGTTCCAAGAGTCACTGGCGGCAACCTGCAATTGGAATGGGTAATCAAATGCATAGGCGCGCCCGGAATCAAAGTCTCGTTCGTGAATAACCTGCCAGGCAACATATTTACGGAATTGGGGTTCGACCGCCAAATTTTCTTGCCAAATTACGCAAACATAATTATCAAATCCGGCGGTATCATTCACCAGTCGAAGCGCTACTGTTCCAGCGTTTGCCATAAGAGTTGTTGTAAGAGTGAGAAATTTTTTGAAGCGCAAAACTGGAGAATTTTTTAAAGTTATTCCTTTTGATTACAAATAAAATTTTAAATGCAGAAGTAAAATCTGCCAATAAAAAAGGAGCTGCAGTACTGCAGCTCCTTTTTGTCAATCTTCCAACCAACAGCCTTGTATCAGTAAGGCTGCCAGAACGGAATACATCCGGAAAATTGATGCAACAATAATTTTGCCAGGCTGTCGGACCAACGGGATTCGAACCTGTGACCTCCACGATGTCAACGTGGCGCTCTAACCAACTGAGCTATGGCCCGTTTCCCGCCGCATCCGACGGGAGCGCAAAGGTAAGATGTGGAAATGGAAAAAAAGCACACTCATAAAATTTTCATCTCCTCCAGCACTTCCTGTATCCGCCGGGCAATGACGGTAAACGCCTTGGCCGGGTTCGGCCATTCGGTTACGGGCAACAAACGCGAATATTCCGGCTCCTTGGGCACCATTTCCAGCTCGGCAAAGGGCAAATCCTGCCATAAGCAATCCGACAAAAGGATCGGAATCACTCTTGCTTCGCCCCGTTTGTGCCGATCCAGCGCCGGCAACAACTCGTTTTTCCAGATGTAATCCGAATTGATAAACTCGGCGCTGATCAACAACAACACAACATCTGCCTGCCGTAGCCGGGATTTGATGGCCTCATCCCAGAGCTCGCCGGCCATGATCTGCCCGTCGTACCAGGCCTCGGCCTGCTTGAGCCGCTTCACGATAGGGCCGAGATAGGTTTCCAGTTGAGCGCGCAACTGCGAATTGTCGTGCGAATAGGAAAAAAAGATGGTAGGCGAGGGAGCCTTTTGTCCAAACGTAGCCAAAAAGGGCTCAAATCCTTTTATGTTGATGACGCTGCTGCCGCGTTTCCCGTCATCAGGCGCCGCCGGGACGAGTATTGCGCCATTTTGGGCCTGTTGCAGCAAATCCCGGATCAGCACAAAATCGGATTCGTTTCTGGACAGGCCAAACAGCGCCGCTTTTTCCGCCCGGCGGGCAAATGCCTCCGTGCCTTCACCCGATCTGCCGGTGGCATAAAAAAGCGTCGCATTTTGCCGTACGTTCTCCGTGGTGGCTTTGATGATCTCTTCAAAAATGAGTGCTTCCCAACGCCTCGTAGCCGCCTCGTTACCAGGGCGTTGCTCGACGTACACTTTTATTTTTCCAACATTTTCCTCGCGCACCCCTTTGATGAGTACCCGCAGGTTTTCCTCCCGGGTGCCAAACAGGATGCCGTTTTTCCAAAACTCTTTATTTCCCACCCGGGAGTCGTTGCCAAAAGTAATCAACAACTGACGCATGGCTTTTTTGTAATGAAACAAGGGGCAACGCAATACATAACACCGCTCGAGGCCGCTTGATGCGATTTGATACAAGCCTTCCAGCGGATGTTCGTCGGGCAGGTATTGCGCCGCGATCCATTCCCTGTTCCAGTTATTGGCTTCCGGACTGCCGCCGGCCGGCGCTGCTGGTAATGCACTCGATGGCGCAACGGTCGGTAGCGGCGCAGGAAAGATGATTTCCCATCGGGCCATCAGGTCGGTCAGTACCGACGCCTTGCGCCTTTGCTCGGTTTCGCCGTGTTCTGCTGAAAAATAAGCGGCCGTGTCATGTTGTGTAAAACGCCCTTTTCGTTGCAAAACATCCTGATTGAGTACCTGGTATATTTTTTCAGTCAGGAGCGTAGGGCGCAAATAAAGCCGGTCTTCCACCGCCGGGTTGTAATACAAGGCCCCGACGCTGTTCAGATAACTGACCAGCGTCACCATCTGTTGCTCGTTGATCTCGACAGGGGCGATTGCTTCGCGACAAGCTTCTCTGAAACTTCGGCCATCGAGCGACTGACTTTCATCGGCGCGAGTGAAAAAGGGATTTTTGGTCAGCGCCCTTTGGCTGCTTTCCCGGTCGGTCGCCTCGCGAATGGCTTCCCGTACCTTGTGCCAGAAAGCCGGAAGACGATCGCGTTGTACATTTTCAATTGCCTTTTGATAAATGGCGCTCAGCAACTTGTCGCGAAATATCTGGAAACGATGGTTGTAAATACGGTCGGCTGACGATTTGGAGCGGGCCAGATGGGTACTAAGGGCGAG
>JANRLZ010000165.1:0-28536 GCA_033762055.1 Saprospiraceae bacterium | reverse complement strand
TTCCTGGGTGATTTTGATTTCCGGCTCCCACATTTTGAAGGTATTGGCCTGTGCTGTTGCATCCTTGTCTTTCCAGTCGGTAGCCGGTACGATTGCAATACCGTTTTGGGCGGAAAAACCGTCGTTGCTGTTGTCCATATCCCAGGCGACGGTGTAGCCCTGGTCAATGGAATTTTTGGCGCATCGCATCAGGTCGCTGATCGGCAGGTTGTACGCAGCGCCATTGGCCCAGTTGTCAGGAATTTCCAGAATAAAAGAAGTCCAGAAAGGGTGGTGGGTAAAGGAGGTGACCGTGATGTAGTCGTCGGTTTTTATACCGAGATATTCGCGGTAGGAGACGGGGGTGAACGCAGCGTTGTTGTAGGTAAATCGGGTGGGTACCTTGCCGAACTCATCATCGAGTACCTGATCAATTCGCGCTGGCCAGTCGGGAGAAAGTTTGCCTTCTTTGCCTTGTTTTACCAGATCGTTACAAAGGGTTTTGAGTGTTTTTTCTAATCGGCTGTGATTGAGCGGGGCATTGAGGTCTTTCCGGCCTGGATATACGCTTTCGGGTACGATGCCAAAAACGCCAATGGCATGCATGACATCGTGCGCCAAACCGCCTTCGCTCAATTGTGCATGGCCCTGGCGGCGCACATAGTTTTCACATTTAAGGCGATAAATATGCCGAACGATGAACATTTCGGAAAGATCGGCTTCCTTTTTTCCGAGTCGCAGGGCCTCGCTTTCCAAAAAAGAGGCCGTGCTGAATGCCCAGCAAGTGTTGGTTTGTTCCTGATTTTTTACGGTCGTCGCTTTGTGGCGTTTGTATTCTTTAAATTCGTAAGGCTCGGTTTGCGCCCAGGTGCTGAGCGAAAATGCGGCAAAAAGCAGCAAAAAAAATAGTTTTTTCATGTGTTTGATCCGTCGCGTTAATTTTAGAGGGCGCAAGTTAGGGCAGTTCGCGCAATGTTTTTAGCCGCCAATTGTATTTGCGCTCAATCGAGCGCGCACTGCATCATTCAGGCTGCGTGAAACCGGGATGGTTTCTGTTGCGCCGGAAAGTTGCAGCCGATAGCCCTGGGCGTTACCGCTTATATTTTCGACCCGGCTAAAATTGACGATATAGGTGCGGTGACAACGAAAAAAAGCGGGGTGCCCGGCCAGACTTTCTTCCATTTTTCGCAGGGTTGCGCGGAGCAGCCGGTGTTTCAGGGTTTGATTTTCAAGAAAAAAAACCTGTACATAATTATCCTGTGCAGCGAGATAGACAAGTTTGGAAACGGGCAGGGTCAGATTTTCATCCTGATTTTCACCGACCAGGGTAACCAGTATATCCGATTCCGGAGGCGGTGTGTGTGAAATATGGAGATGCGCCGCTTCGACGGCGTATTTTTTATTGAGCCTCATTTGAGTTAAAAACGCGCCAAAAACGCTGGGGAAAATGCCGATTGCGAATGTTGCACCCTGCCATTGCCAGAACGAGTCGCTGGAGAGGGGCGCATTCCATAAAAAATGAGCCAACAGGAGGTTGCCCGTACCAATGCAGGCGATAAAAAACAAATTGAAAACGATCTCCTTACCCACATTCCATTTTTCTTCTGCAAAAACCGAGGGTAACAGCAAACAAATGCCGTTGATGAACAGGCTGATTGCCAGGGTAACCAATCCGAACGCCGCGCACATTGCCAAGAAAGCGGCCTCTTTACCTGGCGTAACGTCTGTACCGAATGGTTTGAAAAAGAAGAGAAAAGCCGTTACGAAAACACCTGCCCAAAAGCCGTTGCGAAAGCCTGAAAGCCAGCGCACTTCAAAAGGGTAGGGTTGAGACAAGCGGCTAAGGAAAGAGAGCATGAGTAACAAAACAGGGATGATCTATCGCACGAACGGAACTTCTACCTGAATGTCGGCGGTAGTGTTGCGTTGCCAGCGATAAGCTTTGATTAGTCGGACGGCTTCTTCGTCGCATACATACCCCAATGACCGGATGATTTGAAAATCAAAGGGTTGGTCGTTTTCATCCAGCCGAAACCGGAGCAGTACCTTGCCGCTGATGTTTTGCTGGCGCGCCGCTTCGGGCAGGCGTGCATTGCGTCGCAGGTATTGTCGAAAATCATCCCAGCCGCCGACCGGTTGGCCACCCGTGGTTGGGGCGGATCTTTTTTTCATGGCCTCGGAAGCTTTGCTTTGCACTTGGTTTTTATCCGTCTTTTCTTTCGCAGGGCGAGCCATGTTGCCGGGGGCGACATCTACGTCTTCGAGGGCGTCTTCAACTTTGGCATATTGGGCCTCATCGTCGGCGGGCCGAGTTACCGGAGCAGCGATTTCGGCGGCGCTTTCCGATTCGGCTTGCGCAGCAGCACCGGCTGTTTCAGTGGCCGTATTTATTGGCGTCGAATGGAAAGTTGCGGGTGATTCAGGTTGTTCCTGGGGATCGGCGGTGATGCGTCGTTCGGGGCTTGGGCCCGCAACTGACGGGGTATTTTGTGAGGCTTGGGGGGCGGCATCCGAGGTGTTTTCCAATGGTGGCGGGGGCGCCTGCTGTGCAAGCGGGGCCGTGGCCGATTCCTGCCGGGGAATGAGCCACACGGCTGCGCTGATAAGTATGGCGACCGCTGCGGCCGCTGCTAAAATCCGGGGCCAGGCGACATGCCGTGCCGCCGGGCGCAGACGCGACCGAATGGCCTCCAAATTGACCCGGTGATCGGCTTCGGGCAGGGAAAAAAAACCTTCCACCGCCTCGCGACGAAAATCGTCGGAAGACGTTAACGCCTGCAATTCCTGCTCGTCGGCACGGGAAAAATTGCCCGTTTGCCAGCGATCCAGCAATTCAAGCAGTCGCTTGTCGTCGTTTTGCAGGTGGTTGGACACAGTACGAAATGGGTGGTTTATCAGGTTGATGAGGTTTAAGTGGTTTATGGGGTTTAGGGACTTTGTTTTTCCATGCAGATTTTCAGGTTTCGTTTGCCGTTTTGAATATGCGAACGCACTTTTCCCAGTTCTTCCTGCAGGATATCTGCTATTTCCTTGTACGATTTGTCTTCATAATAAAACCATTGTACGCAGGTGCGTTGTTGGGCCGACAACTCGGCCAGGCAACGTTCGAGTGGCGAGGCCGACTGCGGCAATTCATATTCAAATACCGGCTCAATGGCATCGTAACGCGTCATATCTTCCGGGGCATGATGGTCGGTTGGTCGTCTTTGCGCTTTTCGCCATTCCATCAGACAATGGTTCCGGGCCAACACATACAACCAGCCTCTGAACGACTCGATTTTATGTTCCGGCACTTTTCGCACCAATTCCTCATAAATAGCCATCACAGCATCCTCCGCCCTGCCCTTATCCTTCAGAATTTTGAGGCAAACGCCATAAACCATCGGCATGTAGCGCTCGTACAATACCCCCAACGAACGCGGCGCGTTGCCGCCGAGAAACTCGGCCAGCAACTGCTCGTCGCTCAGGTTTTCGGGTAAATTCGGGCGGAGATATCGCAACATAAATTCAAGCCTCAAAATAGCACCGCCAAAAGTAGAGAGACGGATGCAATTGCGGAGAATTTTGCACAAATCATACCGTCTTTTCCGACAGAATGACAAACAGAACTGACACGCGCCTCCTTTACGCTGTAAAAATGGCAGTTCCTCGTGCGTAGCACGAAGTTTGATAAAGGCTTTCCGTCCGCAGAATATTTTGTTTTGCGACCGAAAAACTTGTTTCACCAAAATTAAAATAGTTCAAGACGTTATGAAGCCAATCGCTGACCGTGTGATCATCAAACCGGCGCCTGCCGATGAAAAAACCAAAGGCGGCATTATCATTCCAGATACAGCAAAAGAAAAACCGCAGCGCGGCGAAGTCGTGGCTGTTGGCCCCGGCAAATCCGGAAAAGACGCGCATTCCATGACGGTAAAAGTGGGCGACATTGTACTGTACGGCAAATACTCCGGACAGGAAATTTCGCATGAAGGCCATGACTACCTGATTTTACGGGAAGAAGAAATTCTCGTAATTCTCTGATTTAGTCCGTCAAAAATCAAATCTCTTATCCACAACCATTCAACAAGCAAGAAAATATGTCTGCCAAGCAAATTAATTTCAATACCGAAGCCCGCGAGAAACTCAAGGAGGGTGTTGACGCGCTCGCCAATGCGGTGAAAGTAACCCTCGGCCCCAAAGGCCGCAACGTTGTCATCCAAAAATCTTTCGGCGCACCCGCCATCACCAAAGACGGTGTAACGGTAGCCAAGGAGGTCGAACTCGAAGATGCAGTAGCCAACATGGGCGCTCAAATGGTGCGCGAAGTAGCCAGCAAAACCGCCGATGCCGCCGGCGACGGCACCACGACTGCCACTGTCCTGGCCCAGGCTATGGTAACTGCCGGCCTCAAAAACGTAGCCGCAGGTTCCAACCCGATGGACCTCAAACGCGGTATTGACAAGGCCGTTAAAACCATCGTCGCCAACCTTAAGGAGCAAAGCGAACAAATCGGCGACGATTTCAAAAAAATCCAGCAGGTTGCTGCTATTTCCGCCAACAACGACGATACCATCGGCTCGCTGCTGGCAGATGCCATGAAACGTGTCAGCAAAGACGGCGTTATCACCGTAGAAGAAGCCAAAGGCACCGATACCTATGTGGAGGAAGTAATTGGTATGCAGTTCGATCGCGGCTACCTCAGCCCTTACTTCATCACCGATGCCGAAAAAATGGTGGCCGATTACGAAAATCCCTTCCTGCTGATTACCGACAAAAAAATCAGCAACATGCAGGACCTGGTGCCGGTACTCGAAAAGTCGCTGCAAACGGGTCGTCCGCTGCTTATCATAGCCGAAGACGTTGATTCCCAAGCCCTTGGCGTTCTGGTTGTCAACCGCCTCCGCGCCGGACTGAAAGTAGTGGCCGTGAAAGCCCCTGGTTTCGGCGACCGCCGCAAAGCAATGCTCGAAGACATCGCCATCCTGACCGGCGGTACGGTTATCAGCGAAGAACAAGGCTACAAACTCGAAAACGCCGGCCTGGAACACCTCGGCCAGTGCGAACGCGTTACGGTAGATAAAGATAACACCACCATTGTGGGCGGCAAAGGCAAATCAGCCGACATCAAAGCGCGTATTGCCCAGATCAAACAACAGATCGAAGCAACTACAAGCGACTACGACCGCGAAAAACTGCAGGAACGCCTTGCCAAATTAGCAGGCGGTGTGGCGGTGCTGTATGTAGGTGCAGCCACGGAAGTGGAAATGAAAGAGAAAAAAGACCGTGTTGATGATGCGCTGCACGCCACGCGCGCCGCCATCGAAGAAGGCATCGTACCGGGCGGCGGTGTTGCGCTGGTACGCGCCATCAAAGCCCTCGACGGCATGAAAGGCCTCAACGACGATGAAACCACCGGTATCGCTATTGTACGCAAGTCGCTGGAAGCACCGATTCGCATCATTGCTGAAAATGCCGGCGTGGATGGTTCCCTGGTATTCCACAAAGTGCTCGACGGCAAAGCCGCTTTTGGCTACAATGCCCGCACCGACGAATACGAAGACCTGAAAAAAGCGGGTATCATTGACCCGACCAAAGTAACGCGCGTAGCGCTTGAAAATGCCGCTTCGATTTCCGGCCTGGTACTCACCACCGAGTGTGTCATCAGCGAAAAGCCGAAAAAAGCCGAAGGCCACAGCCACGGACACCCGGGCATGGGCGGCGGAATGGACATGATGTAATACTTTTTTGACAGGTTTGTTTTGACAGGATGAACAGGATTTGCAGGATTTTGGCTGCTTTTGCGTGAAAAATTCCTTCAATTCTGATCGGTCAGTCAGCCTGGTAAATGCGAGATGACTATGTCTCGGAATATTTCAGAGCGGGTAGGGCAGTGATGCCTTGCCCGCTTTGTTTTTGCCTGATTCCGGCAAATGCTACAAATAATTTTATGGCGCCTGCGCAAGCGGGTTAATTTCGTATCCTGTTTAATATTCAAACTTTTATTTTTATGAAAAACACCCTGCCGATTTTGATGCTCTTTTTACTTATGCCGCTTTCTATGAGGGCGCAATGGATGAAAACAAACGCCTTGCCGGGCGGTAATGTACATGGATTTTTGAATCACGGCGATACGGTATTGGCGGGAATTGGATCCGAAGCATACTTTTCTACGAACAGGGGAAAATCGTGGATACCTGTTGCAGCAGCCCCAGTTAATGTTTTTAGATTGCGTGATTCGGACGGACATAGCGTGTTGTTTATAGGCCATGATCCTTTTGAGGAAAAATATCGTTGGTACCGCAGCGATGATTTTTTTCAAACGGCCGTACCGGTGCTTCCTGCCGATACCATGCCGTTTTACGAGATGATTTTCGCCTTCAGTCACATTTATTCTTACGGCAATAACGGCGTTTACAGAACTAACGACAATGGCGCCAATTGGGAATACCTGACAAGTCAAAGGATAGAGTCCATAAAATTAAAGGGAACAAAGTTGTTCGCTTTCAATGGCAATAACCAAATGCTTTGTTCGGATGATGAAGGAAATACCTGGGATACTTTGTTAACTACCAACGGATTTATCCGGGACTATATCATTCCTGATCATCGTACATTTGTTTTTACCGACCAGGGCTGTCATGTTTCGGATAACGGCGGCCAATCCTGGCAGTATTATCCAAACAGTATTTTCTCTGACCATAATTTCAAGTTCGTCTGGCACAATGGGGTGATTTTCGGAGCAAATTATGAAGTTCTGATTAAATCTACCGATTTAGGGCAGACCTGGACGACAGTTAATCTGCCGTCAACGCTTGCATATCCCGCCTCTGCGATTGTCTCATCCGGTAATGCCGTAATGATAGGAGGCGCGCAATATGTAAACTCACCCGGAATGCACCGGAGTATAGATAACGGTATTACGTGGACGCCTGTTTCAATGGGTATTCGTGCTGCCGTCGGGAAGTTTCGAAAAACAGGTAATGATTTACTGATCGCCGGTTCGGATGGGGTGTACCGGCGGGATGTCAATAGTGAAATTTGGGTTAAAGAGCCAATCAATATTCCAGAACTGAGCGGCAATTATTGGGGGATTTTTGATTATGTAGAGATAAATGATCATAAAATTATCAGTACCTGGTATGCTCCATGGGTTTCAACGAATGGTGGGTTTTTCTGGGCAAATTCACAATTTAGCAATCCTCTGCCTTGGGATCAGGATGAGATCACACAGATGGAAATAATTGAGGATAAAGTGTTGGGCTGGGGATTTGCAGGAGGCCATGCCAATCAATATTACACTTCCGAAGATGAGGGCTTGTCATTTGAACGATTGAATCTGAGCAACATATTTGCTATGGACATAGATAGTCAACGGGCGTTTGCTTTACATAGCAATGGTACAATATACCGTTCTGATGATGCCTGCGAAACCTGGCAAATTCACAGTCAATCGCTGCCCAAAGATTCCTGTAATACATGGTTCCCTTATGAATCTCGTCTCATCGTAAGAGGCAATGTTTTTATCGCTTATGCAGAAATCGGCTCAACATTTCTTTTCATGCATATTTCCTTGGATGGCGCTCAAAACTGGTCGTCCTATTGCCAGGAAGACAATCTTTCATCTTTGCCCTGGGGAAACAGCGAGATAAGAGACATAGCTTTGGTTGGGAATAAACTGGTAGCGGCCACCCAAAAAGGCATTTATGTGTCGGAAAACGGGGTACAGGACTGGCTGGCCAGAAACGAAGGGCTGTGGCAGGTCAACATCAGGGATTTGATCGTCCACGACGGCTATCTATGGGCGGCTGCCACCAACGGCGGGGTATGGCGACGCCCTGTGAGCGAGTTGGAACTGCATGTTGAATCGGAAACAAGAGCGGAAAAGGAAAACTGGAATGATGCATTGAAGATTTACCCCAATCCGGCTGCCGAACGCCTTTTTGTGGAGGGTAATAAAGAAGCGGGTGCGATTGAAATCCGGGATATGACAGGTCGTTTGCTTGTTCAAAAAAACATAAACACCGGCATCAACCCGCTTGAAATTACTTCATTCAAGCCGGGGGTATATCAGCTGATCTTCGTCGGACAAAGTGGCGGGCGTGTGGTCAGAAAAGTAGCGATTCTATGACCTGAAGTGATGTTTACCTTAAGACAGCCTCTAATTCAGCCATTTTTGTTTCCCGCAGATGAACGCTGATTGTTTCGCAGATTTGTACAGATTTATTGTCTGCGGAATCGGCCATTCATTTGCGAAAATCTGCGGGAAACAAATATGGATTGGGGCCGCCCTAAAACCCCGGCACACGATTTAAAATTCTGCGCAACAGATCGGGGCGAAAACCGGCCAGAAAGCCGATGAACGACACCACCCCGGCCACCCGGAAATACTGTTCCTTGGTGGTGGTCTCGAATGGTTCTTCCATCAGCAAAAAGGCGCCTGCCATCAACGAGAGATAAAACAACAAACCTGCCACGCCACCGCCAATGATGCGCGAACGCTCTTTTTCAGGACGAATCTGCGCAACGCCAACTTCCACGCTGCGCAAAAACGAACGGCACAACGCGCCGCTCAATCCGGCAAGGATGGACAAAAACGCCAGGTTGGTCGGAATCCAGGCGGAAATAATCAACAGGAAAGTCTCAAAATCAAATGCTTGGGCCAGGCGCGCGCGCAAGGGGTTGCTGTCAACAAAAGCGCCCACACAAAAAGTGAGCAGCCAGAGCAGCAAACAGGCAAGAGTGAAAAATGATTTGGCCAGCATGAGGGTATCAGAATTCCCTGATTTTCACCCGCATCCCGAATTTTACCTGATCGAGGTTGTTCAGTTTGCGCAAACTTTCCACCGAAGTAGCATATTGCCGGGCAATATCTTCCAGCGATTCGTTGCGGCGAACAGTGTGATACTGGTATTGTTTTTCGCGGGGCGACTGGTTTTCTTCTTGTAACAAGGCCGATTGATTGCCACTACCCGGCTTGGTTTTTCCGCTCGGAGGCGCGCTCGATTTTTTTACCGGTGCAGCTGCCGGAGCCGATGAGGGCGCTTCAATACGAATACCGGAGTGTTTTTGGACAAATACCGGACGGTAGAGGCGCAATACTTGTCCGGGTTGGACATAGTTGGACGCCAGGTCATTCCAGGATTTCAACTGAACGCCGCACAAGCCAAGCCGGGCGGCGAGACGATCCACGTGTTCGATATCTTTCACTTTTACATTACTGGTCCAGTAACGGCCATCGCCCATATCGGCGCTGGTATATTTTTCAATGTTGTCGAGTTTGTATTTCCTGGCGCTGCTGACCGAATTCAGGTAGCGGATAAACGCCGGCATAACGCGTTGTGGCACAATTACATAATGACCTTCGGTGGTAGGAGGCACGTAATCGCGTTTGAAGCCCGGGTTGAGGTCTTTGATGACCTGATAAGGGATGCCGGTGGCTTCGGAGATGTCGCGGAAAGAGATGCCTTCGTAAACATTTACATAGTCGGTCAGTTGCTGGTCGAGATCGGGGTCGTTGGGTGTGAGCCCGTGAAGCTGGAAGTAGTTGCAGATATAGGTGGCCGCAATAAAAGCCGGCACGTAGTTGCGGGTTTCTTTGGGCAGGAAGCGCTGGATACTCCAGAAATTTCGGCTGCCGGCGCGGCGGATGGCGGCATTTACCCGTCCGGCGCCGCTGTTGTAAGCCGCAAGGGCCAGCGCCCAGTCGTCGAATTGTTTGTATAAATCGCGCAGGTGACGGGCGGCGGCGTCGGTACTTTTTACGGGATTGCTGCGATCTTCCACGGCGGTATTGGTACGCAAGCCGTACTCTCCGCCGGTGCTGGGCATAAATTGCCAGAGGCCGGTGGCGCCAACACGGGAAACCGCCTTGGGATTCAGGGCAGATTCCACGACCGAGAGGAATTTAAGATCGTCGGGCAGGCCGTATTCCTGAAATTTTGCCTCATACAAGGGGAAATAGGTCAGGCGTTTGCCAAGCATATTACGCGTTTTTTCCGTCTGGAATTGCACGTAGGTTTTGATGTAACCTTTTACCACCCCGGTGGTGCGCAATTCGAGGCAACTGCTCAGTTCGCCCAAACGTTCGCGGAGTTCCGCATCCGTAATTGTAATGACAGGGGAGGCGCCTTTCGGGATAAGGATATCAGAGGTGTCAATCGGCTCTTCCAGATCGGAAAGTTGTTGCGTTTCTTCCTGTTGCGCAAAAACCGGGGAAAACGTAAACAGGGCGAAGGCGAGGGGTGCTATCCAGTAGCAGACAAGATTTTTCAACTGCATCGTTTGTCGAATGTCTTAGCGGTTTAAGTCAGAGGAGTTTTTGAAAAAAATCTCTTTCATCCGGGGACCTACGCCCCGAAAAAACGGTGACACAAATGGCTGAGAAAAAAAGGAAAGGCGCTTAAACGCCGGCAAATCGGTTTTATTCTGGTAGAAGCGGCCGATGATAAAAGATAGTGCTTGCCGGAAAAAGGTGTGCAAAAGTCGAGCTACTGTTGCAACTGTAATAGCCCCGGAGTGTTAAAATTCTCCCAAGTGGGTAAAAAAGGTCTTTGACCCGACAAAAAAGCCCCTGAAAATACAAAAGGCACGCTCTACAGCGTGCCCATTGCAACAAACAAAACCAACTAAAAAACCTGCTTTTTCTATTCGCAGAAACTGTTTTCTGCAAAAGACGGGGTTAAAACGGCCCAACCCGGACATTCGCTGCCAGGTAGGAAAAATTTTTTTGAAAAAATTTAATGGTACAGGCTTTTTGAGAAAAAGCGGCGCTGCATTTTGCGGCGCGTCATTTACTCTGCCGGAAATTGATTGTCCCCTGCGAGCCCAGCGCAACTTTCGTTTGCGCAGAAGAAAATCAGCCAAAACTTGCACAATTCCTGCATGTGCTGCGCAACTTTCGTTTGCGCGGGAGGAAATCAGCCAAAAGTTGCGCAATTCCTGCGCATGCTGCACAACTTTCGTTTGCGCTGGAGAAAATCAGCCAAAACTTGTACAAATGCTGCAGGAGTAGCACAATTTTCGTTTGCGCGGAAGAAAATCAGCCAAAAGTTGTGCAGCTTCGTAGAAATGCATCGCTGCTTTTCCCGGCGTTTCGGCAACTCAGACGAAAATTGCACACTTTAAGACGATGCAAGAAAAATACAAACCGGTATTCGTCGTCAAATGACAAAAAATAGCGGAAGTGAAAAAACCTCTGGCAGGACATGGTAATGTCAACCCTGTCCTGTACATTTGTCAAGCGTTTGGCCGGAGGTCTCCTTTCCTTACTGTGAAAATTGGATAGTTAGTTATTACGCGTAGGCGCAAACGCAAACAGATCTGTTCAATAATCATTTCAGGAGTATAGCAGGAATCGGGTGGCATACGCGCCGCCAGGTGTTGTATGCTCTGTTTTAATCGCGCTTCCATTCCCTTACTGTGTACTGTGTGATTCTTATGGCAAAGTTGCCCGCCGGGGATTCCGGCGGGGGTTAGATCATTTTGTTACAATTAAACACCGCAAAAATGAAATACATAAAATTTTTACCGGCCTCTCTCTCTGCCGGACGACACCTTGCCCTGTTTTTTGCATACGCATTTTTTCTGTTACATAGTTTCAAGAGCAACGGACAGTGTTTTGCCGGCATCAATGCCGCCGGCTGTTCTTCCGACATAGCAACCGATTCCATCGTTCCTTTTTGTTCAGCCGATGGCTTTACGGTCACCGCATCGGTCTGGCACCAGGATTTTTGCAATAATTCCGGCGTTGACCTTTATGTGATCGTTGAAGCAAACATTCACAGCGGTTCATTTTTTACCGGCGCCATCGTAACCCCGGTTACCCGGTATTTTAGCAACATCGTATCCAATCCGACTGCCGGAACGCCCACGTTGACGCAGGTGCATACCCTGAGTTCGAACGGGAAGGATGCGATCTTGTTTCGCTACCGGGTCTTTCCGCCTGCGGCGCCGTTTGGGGATACGACCCAATACACCCTGCCCTTTAAATTTGGTACCAACTTTTTCTTTGGCGACGTACCCTGGAATGTCTGGGTATCGGCCAAAGAGCCGGATGGGGCGGGGTGCGCCGCAACTGCCACCCATGCCGCCTTTTGATGATTTCGATGGCGCTCTGGTGGGCAGTTTGAATTTTTTCTCGCCCTATTACCCCATCGTCGGGTCGCAAAACGTGTCCACGTATTACTCCGATCTGACCTCTTATTGGGCCGATCCGAATGTAAACCGCACACACAGCTTGATCCTGCTGCCCGATGCTGCGGGTAATCCGCCGGTGCTGACGGTGGATGTGCCCTTGTTTATTCTGGGCAACTTTTTAGGGTTTAATACCATTCGCGGCGGCGAACTGATTATGAGTCCCGGCGCGCAGGTAAAGGTGCTTTCCGGGGATACCCTGGCGATGGGCTACATCAAGATGTTTACCTGTACCAATATGGTTTGCAAGGGAATAGTAGCAGAACCAAACGCCCGGCTTGCGCTGGAGGGATGCGAATTTGCCGATGCCGAGTTGGCCATAGACCTGAAAAAGGGCAGCTGGATAGAAACCTATGGTCTCATGCGTTTTTTAAACAACTACAAAAGCATCCGCATAGACAACACCGGAAGTGCAGTGGTGCCGGATATTCAGGCTTATTTTGGGACGTTCAGCCATCAATTCCTGAATAATCGCCCGCTAAAATCACCCTACCCGGGCATGCCGGCCCCCAAAACCACCAAAGGGTATGGGATGGAGATACTCAATCACCCCAATATTGATTTATTCCGCGCAGTGTTTCTTAACCTGAACAACGGCGTTCGGTTATTTCGCTCCGGCTTTTCAACCCAGGCTTTTTTTGATACCATTGTACCGGATGCCAATGCCACCGATCTGCATCAGGGCAAAGCGATTTGGGGATTCGGCATTGGAACCGAAGCGCTTACTTTGATTACAACCGGGATTAACAACTCCCATTTTGGTATCTTTACCCACCGGATGAATGTGTCTGTTAACGAATCCTTTATTCAGGCTTTCACCGGGATGTCCGTTTCCAACAGCCGTTTAAAAAATATTACGGTGACCAATTGCACTACCGGTTTTTCCGGCCGATTTGCCTGTCGTGACCTGGGCTTGCGCACGTTTGCGAGTTTGCCCTTAGGCCCCGGCAGTAAAATCGAGAACAACCTGTTTCAAATAGGCGGCGCCGGCGCTACCAACGGAACCGGTATCCTGATGAACGAAGGCGGACAAGTGCAAACCAAAAATGCCATCGGCTGGAATGTGACCAACAACGACATCAACCTCGGCGACGGCTCCCGCCGGGGCATACAGGGCATCGGGGTCAATAAATCGTTGTTTCGCAGCAACGATATACTGGTGCTGAACAACAACGCCGACCTGACGGGCATAGACCTGCAAAGCAGCCGGGAAATCGTGGCCAACTGCAACGACGTGATCGCCAATTTTGCCAACCCGGGCAGAGGTTATCGTTTTGCCGCCATGTCGGAAAGCAATTATACCTGCAATACCACCGACCGCCTCAGCAAAGGCATGGAATTCTCCATCCTGTGCGAAGGCACCACACTCAAAGGTTCCGAGTTTAGAAACACAACCACCGGGCTGAACCTCAAGGCGGATGTGATGTTGGGCTTGCAAGGGGTGGATGGCGCAAATCTGGTACAAGATCACGGAAATAAATGGGTGGCAAGTGCGGCGGTGCATGAGGCAGCATTACAGACCATTGTCAATGGTTCGAGATTCGGCGTTGATCCGATCGAAAATCCAAATTTTAAACCGCAATCAAATTGGCCTAACTGGTTTGTTGATGAACTTACGCCAAACAATACTTCCTTTCTCTGCGCCGGCTTTCCTTGCGTCACCCCCGGCCCGGTTCCGGAAAAAGACCGCAGCGTGGAAAAATCGGTGGCCAACGGCAGTATTCATACCGTCGGTTTGCCGGGGGTGCTGCCCATTATGCTGGAAAACCACCTGTATGCCGCACTTCAGCAAAATCCGGCCTGGGCCTCGGGCGATCCACTGTACCAGCAATTTTTACTGTCCAAAAACGGCAGCAATACCCAGGCTTTCTGGCAGTTGCGCCAGGGTATGGAAATGTTGTACAACCGGACGGACACGGAGCAGGACGCCGTGAGCGCGACGGAAAATAATATCCGCACCCTGCGCCGCGAACTTTTTCTGATGGACAGCCTTTTTGCCCTCAGCGGGGTGGTCAACAAGACCCTGCATGCGCAGAAATTAGCCAACCTTTCCACGGAAATCGCCTCTTTGGAAGCCCAGTTGAGCAACATCCGCAACAACCGCCTGATCCTGGCGGCGCAACTGCTCACGCAAAATGCAGCGATTGGCGCCACCCAGACCTGGGCGCAAAATGAAAAGCTGGTCAACGATATCGAGATTCGCCTTTTTATGCAGGATTCCGCCACCAACGCCCAGTTGGCAACGCTGGATGCCCTCGGAAGCTTGTGTCCGCACACCAACGGAGACGCCGTATTTCAGGCGCAGACGCTCTACAACTGGTTTGTGGTCAAGGAGTTCAATCCCGTTTGTACAGGAGGGCGTGGAGAAGGGCGAACGGAACCCAAAGCGAATGAAATTGCGCTGCTGGTTTACCCCAACCCAAGCACCGGCCGGGTCATCATTCCCAACCCCTTGAGCGCGCAGCGCCTGGTGGAGGTCTTTGACCTGAGTGGTAAATCGGTCTTCCGGCTTGAAACGAACGAAACGGACTTTGACCTGACACATCTTGCCAATGGCGTCTTTTTGGTTCGGGTGCAGGAACTGAGCGGCGGCAACATCCAAAGTGTGAAGCTGGTGTTGAATCGTTGATTTTTTAAACCTGATAACCTGGCCGGCGTCTCGCCGGTCAGGTTATTTTAATATTAATACCATGAGACAATTGAGTGTTTGCTTTTTTATAATTTCCCTCTACTCTAATTGCGTTTTGGGGCAGAAATTTGATAATGTGTGGTATTTTGGCTACAACTATAATACAGGAACAACGGAAGCAGAGTCTTTCAATCTGGCGTTCGATACGTTTCCACCTCGTGTTGAAGCTGCAGAAAGAAATATCTATTTTCTAAACGGCTATGCAAGTATATGTGATTCCTTAGGACATGAACTTTTCTCAAGTAATAATTGCAGAATCATCAATAGAAACAACGAAACGATTATCAACGGCGACAGCCTTATGCAGGATTGGGAACTGGATTGGTGTCAAGACTATGCCTATCATCCGTATGAATATTACAGCATGTTTTTACCCCGTCCTGAGGCGCCGGATGAAATGATTTATTTCAACAAATCCACCCAATATTCGACCTCTCCGACCCTGATGATTTATACCAAAAAATTTCAATATTCAAAAATTAAGATTTTGGATGATGGCGAAAATGGCGCAATCACCCTGAAAAACCAGGAGTTGATCAGCGACCGGCTCGGTTACGGACAATTGACGGCCGTCAAACATGGCAACGGGCGTGACTGGTGGCTGCCGGCGCCGGTAGAAATTGGCAATAAAATCTATATGGTGCTGCTGAGCAAAGACACCGTGTACGTCCACCATACCCAAAATCTGGGTCCCGAGTGGGGCGATGCAGGCGGATTTCAGGCTAATTTTTCTTTGGATGGTTCCAAATACCTGCGTTACAACCGTTTTCAAGGAGTGTATCTTTATGATTTTGATCGCTGCGACGGTACCTTGAGCAATCTGCTGCACTTTGAGTTCAACGACACCACGCAAGGCATTTTTGGCGGTTGCGCCTTGTCGCCCAACAACCGATGGATGTATCTGGCGGATTTTGACTACCTGTACCAGTTCGATCTGCTGGCAGCCGATGTGCCGGCTTCCAAACAACTGATTGCCGTGTGGGATGGCGTTTCCAACAACCTGCCGACAAAATTCTCTTATATTATCTTTGGCCCGGATGGCCGTTTGTACGTATTTCCACCTACCACCACCAAAAACATGCACGTCATCAACCGACCGGATATGCCGGGTGCGGCTTGCGATTTTCGACAAAGGGAACTGGAATTTCCATATCCATACCAAAATACGCCGGCTTTTCCCAATTTTCGTCTTGGCCCGCTGGACGGTTCGGCCTGCGATACGCTGGGTATAGACAATCTGCCGCTGGCAGGTTTTCGTCCGGAGGCAAGCGACACCAGTTCCCTTGCCTGGCATTTTTGGGATATTTCCTCGTATCAGCCCACCCAATGGCACTGGGATTTTGGCGACGGCAGCGCAGCGAGCCAGGAGATCAGTCCCACGCACCAGTATGCTGCGCCGGGTTTATACACCGTTTGTCTGACGGTATCCAACGCCTACGGCGCCGACAGTCATTGCAAGGTCGTGGAGGTAATGACGGTGGGGGTAAAAGAGGAAGTTGCAGGAAGTACGGTCAGGGTGGTTCCTAATCCCAGCACCGGGCAGGTCACCATCTCCAACCCCTTGAGCGCGCAGCGTTTGGTGGAAGTCTTCGACCTGAGTGGCAAATCGGTCTTCCGGCTTGAAACGAACGAAACGGACTTTGACCTGACACATCTTGCGAATGGCGTCTATGTGGTTCGGGTGCAGGAACTGGCCGGCGGCAACATCCAGAGTGTGAAGCTGGTGTTGAATCGTTGATTTTTAACTTGATCGTCAGGTTGGCATTTGCTGACCTGACGATCTTATACGATACATATGAAAACAGTAGTACTAATATTAACCATCTTAGCTTGCCTTTCTGACTCTTTATATGGTCAGATGTTTGATAATGTTTGGGTGATGGGATACAACTGGGATTCTGATCCAGAAGCAGAAACCTATCGTCTTAACTTTGATACCTTTCCTCCTCAAGTTGAAATTGCACCGGGTGAAGTGAGAATTTGGGATGCCTATGCAGGTATATGTGATTCTGCGGGTAGGCTCATCCTCTACACAAATAATTGCTCAATTGCTGATGGTAACGGCGAAATAATATCAAATGGAGACTCCATGACTTTTGGCTGGGAACTTGATTGGTGTAACGATTATTTATTTCATCCATATGAAATGCAAAATATTATATTGCCATCTACAAAAGAAAGGAATAAGTATTTATTTGTAAACAAATCTACATATAAATCCGCTGGAATACCATTGATAATTTATCAGAATAAAATAAATTATTCAATAGTCCAAAATCAGGACTCAAAAAATATCTATAATGTAACTCAAAAAAATAATCTTATTCTTGAGGGGAGGTTTTCTTATGGAGAGTTAACTGCGGTTAAGCATGGAAATGGGAGGGATTGGTGGCTGCCGATACCAGATGAAACAGGTAATAGCATATATTTAGTTTTATGTGAGAAAGATAGTTTTTACTTACATAGTACGCAATCATTAGGCCCTGAATGGGCAAATTCTGGTTCATTTCAGGCATCTTTTTCTCCAGATGGTGCTAAATATGTCCGTTATAACCGATATTATGGGTTATATCTTTATGATTTCGATAGATGTTCTGGGCAATTTAGTAATGTTCAATTTTTTTCCATAACATCTACTACACAAGGTATTAAAAGTGGTGCTTGCTTTTCGCCAGACAATAGTAAGATTTATTACGCGGACTATGATAGCCTATATCAACTAGATGTACTCATGCCAGACATTTTGATGTCTAAACAACTTGTCGCCGTTTATGATGGTTATGTAAGTGGTATAATTGGTACAAAATTTTCCAGAATTGTACATGGCGCAGATGGACGATTATATGTAATACCACCAGGCTCCACCAGTGCGATGCATATTATCAACCGCCCAAATCTTAAGGGAGTGGCCTGTGATGTGCAGCAACACAAGTTGGAGTTCCCGAATCCATATCTCAACCCCCCCACTCATCCGCACTATCGCCTCGGCCCGCTCGACGGTTCGGCCTGCGATACGTTGGGTATAGACAATCTGCCGCTGGCCGGTTTTCGTCCAGAGGCGAGCGACACCAGTTCCCTTGCCTGGCATTTTTGGGATATTTCCTCGTATCAGCCCACCCAATGGTACTGGGATTTTGGCGACGGCGGCGCAGCGAGTCAGGAGATCAGTCCCACGCACCAGTTTTCTGCGCCGGGTTTATACACCGTTTGTCTGACGGTATCCAACGCCTACGGCGCCGACAGTCATTGCAAGGTCGTGGAGGTAAAGACTGTGGGGGCGGGGGAGGCGCCGGAAGAAGGAGTGATCCGGGTAATTCCCAACCCGACAACAGGCGAATTATCAATTTCAGGAATAAATGCAAGCGGTTGTATGGTTGAGGTATTCGACCTGTCGGGTAAATCGGTACACACCGGAGAAATGCGAGACAATAATTTATCATTGTCGCACCTTCAAACCGGGTGGTATGTGATACGCCTGATCCATCCGCAAAAAGGCAGCGTGGGTATTTCAAAAGTGGCCATTCTGAAATAATCTTAGAACTGTCTGAAAACCCATCGCCAGGGGTTTTCAGACAGTTCCTTACAATTGTCCGGGGATGACGCTTGTCCCCGGACAATTATCATCCATGCTAATCACCTGATAATTTTTGTACTTTATGTTAAAAATATTCTGTTCTACGGCAATGTTGCTCGTATGCATTCAAGTACTTTCTGCACAGTGGTACGACCAAATATGGACCTTTGGTTACAATGATACCTGGGAGCAGGAAGGGCCGGAATCAATTAATCTGAACTTTGACACTTTTCCGCCCCGCATTGAAGAGGCAGAGAGAAGTTTGTATTTTTTGAACGGTTATTCCAATATCTGCGACGCTACGGGTCGTGACTTATTTACTAGCAATAATTGCCAAATTACCAACAAACACAGCGAGATCATCATCAACGGCGACAGCCTGATGCAGGATTGGGAATTGGACTGGTGTGAAAACTATGCCTATCACCCTTCCGCATTTTACAGCATGTTTTTACCCCGCCCCGATGCGCCGGATGAAATGATTTATTTCAATAAATCAACGCTCTATTCGACTTCTCCGACTTTGATGATTTACACCAAAAATTTTAAGTATTCAACAATAAAGATTTTGGATGATGGAGATAATGGCGAAATCACCCTGAAAAATCAGGAGTTGATCAGCGACCGGCTCGGTTACGGACAATTGACGGCCGTCAAACACGGCAACGGACGGGACTGGTGGCTGCCGGTGCCGGTAGAAATTGGCAATAAAATCTATATGGTGCTGCTGGGCAAAGACACGGTGTACGTTCATCATACCCAAAATCTGGGTCCCGAGTGGGGGGAAGACGGCGGATTTCAGGCTAATTTTTCTTTGGATGGTTCCAAATACCTGCGCTACAACCGTTTTCAGGGGGTGTATCTCTATGATTTTGATCGCTGCGACGGTACCTTGAGTAACCTGCTGCATTTTGAGTTCAACGACACCACGCAGGGCATTTTTGGCGGCTGTGCTTTGTCGCCCAATAACCGGTGGATGTATCTGGCGGATTTCGACTACCTGTACCAGTTCGATTTGGAGGCAGCCGATGTGGCGGCTTCCAGACAACTGATCGCCGTGTGGGATGGCGTTTCCAATCTGCTGCCCACAAAATTCTCTTATATTATCTTTGGCCCGGATGGCCGTTTATACGTATTTCCACCTACCACCACCAGAAATTTGCATGTTATCAACCGACCGGATTTGCCGGGTGCGGCTTGCGATTTTCGGCAAAGGGCGCTGGAATTTCCTTATCACTACCAAAATACGCCGGCTTTTCCCAATTTCCGTCTTGGCCCGCTGGACGGTTCGGGCTGCGATACGCTGGGTATAGACAATCTGCCGCTGGCAGGTTTTCGTCCGGAGGCAAGCGATACGAATTCCCTTACCTGGCATTTTTGGGATATTTCCTCGTATCAGCCCACCCAATGGCACTGGGATTTTGGCGACGGCAGCGCAGCGAGCCAGGAGATCAGTCCCACGCACCAGTTTCCTGCGCCGGGTTTATACACCGTTTGTCTGACGGTATCCAACGCCTACGGCGCCGACAGTCATTGCAAGGTCGTGGAGGTAAAGACCGTAGGGGCGGGGGAGGCGATCACTCAACCCGCCGGCTACCAGATTTACCCCAACCCCACTGCTACCTCTTTCACGCTCCGGAAAACATCCGGCTTTTTCACCGGAAGCGAGCCCGTGGTCATGTACAACAGTACGGGGCAAGTCCTCGCCACCCGGCAACCTGCCCGGGGCGAGACGAGTCTGGTTTTTGGCGTGGAGAGTTACCCGCCCGGCGTTTATTGGCTGCGGGTGGAGGGCGTGGTGATGAAAGTGCTGCGAATGGCTGGTTTTTGAGGGCTCGTATCCAGCAGATTTTCCACCTTTGTACCATGAAAAAAGCATTCCTGCTGTCCGGCGCATTTTGTTTTTGGAGCCTCCTCCTGTCGGCACAAGCCGATGCGCTGTTCGACGATTCGCGCATCGCATCCATTTTTATCGAACTGCCCGCCGATTCTTTTCAAAATATGATGGCGGTACTTGAAAACGAGCGCTACACTGCTGCGCGATTTATCTTTGATGACGGCGCCACCCGTGATACGGTAGAAAATGCGGGCCTGCGCCTTCGGGGAAATACCTCGCTCTTTGCCCGGAAAAAGTCGTTCAAAATCAGTTTTAATGCCTTCGAACCCGGCCGGGAATACCAGGGCGTTCGCAAACTCAACCTGCGCGGCCAACACAACGACCCTACCATGGTGCGCGAAAAATTGTTTTACGAAGTCTGGAAAAGTGCGGGGATGCCCGAGCGCCGCCTCTCCTTTGTGCGACTCTACATCAACAACGAATACAGGGGCTTGTACACCAATGCCGAAGAACCCGACAAACAATGGCTCGATCGTGTATTCGACGACAATGACGGCAACCTTTACAAGTGCAACTGGCCCGCCGATCTGGTTTACCTCGGTCCCGAACAGCAGCCTTATAAGGCCATCATGAACAATCCCGAAGAACGTGCCTATGATTTGAAAACCAATGAGGAAGCAGACGATTACTCGCGGTTGGTTGCCTTGATTACCGCCCTGAACCAGCCGGTAAATGCCGCCTTCCCCCAGCAAATACGCCAGATTTTGAACGTGGAAACGGTACTGAAAGCTTTTGCACTGGATGTGGCAACCGGCAATTGGGACGATTATTTTTACAATAAAAACAACTATTTCCTCTACGACAACCCGGCCACCGGACGTTTCGAATTTATCACCTTCGATACCGACAATACCTTCGGAGTGGACTGGTTGGGTAAGGACTGGGCCAAACGGAATTGCCTGAACTGGCTGCCGGCTTTTGAACCCCGGCCGCTGGCTACGCAGTTGCTGGCAGTGCCGGAATTTGAAGAACAATATGTCCACTATCTTGATACCATCACGCGGTTTATTACCCACCCGGACACGATTTTTCCACGCATAGATGCACTGAAAATTCAGATTGCCGATGCCGCCCTGGCCGATCCGTACCGAACCCTCGACTATGGCTATACCTACCAGGATTTTCTCGACGGGTTTGAACAAACCGTTGATAATCATACTCCTTACGGCATAAAACCTTTCCTGCAAATCCGTTACGACAGCATTCGAAGTCAGATCAGCGGTATCTTGTCGCCGACACAGACGGCAACAACGACGCTGTTTTCAGTTTATCCCAATCCCGCCGCCGACTGGCTTCTGATTTCACCATCTACCTCCGCTGTGTTGCAGCGGATTTCACTGTGGGATGCCTCCGGTTGCCTGCAAGGGAGTTGGCAACAGGACATGCGTCGCCTGGATATCCGTTATTTGCCTGCCGGCGCCTATTATCTGCGGCTCGAATCGAGCGAGGGGACGGGGCATTGTGTTTTTTTGAAACAGAATTGATACTCGGGCTACATTTGTCGCGAAAAATTTGATTCCCTAATGTTGAAATCCCTGTACAGGTTCCTCTCGCCCCGTTTCCAGACCTTGTTTCTTGAATATAAAGTTTCCTTTCAACCGCGATACGGGCACGGGTTGCCGGCGCATGGCGGTTTGTTGGAAATTATTGAAAAACAACGCAGTACCTATCAATTCTGGTTGGAAAAAATCAACTCGAAAGCGGTTGCTTTACAAAACATAAAAAAACGCGCCGAGGAAAAAGACGCCACGCAACCGGGCTGGAACAACGGATTTTTACCAGGACTCGACATCATGGCGTTGTACACCATCATTGCCGAGACGAAACCCAAACGATATGTGGAGGTAGGTTCCGGCAATTCTACCAAAGTGGCGCATAAAGCCATTCGCGATCACGGTTTATCCACCAAAATCAGTTCCATTGACCCCTTCCCCCGCGCCGAAATTGACCATCTGGCCGACGAAGTCGTTCGCCGTCCTTTCGAATCGGTGGATACCCGCTGGCTGGCTGAACTGGAAGCAGGCGATATCCTTTTTATTGACAATTCCCACCGGATGTTGCCCAACTCGGATGCGACGGTTTTTTTCCTCGAAACCTTGCCGGCCCTGCGTCCGGGGGTGATCGTTCACATCCACGACATTTACCTGCCCTACGATTATCCGCAGTTCATGTGCGACCGGTTTTACTCCGAACAGTACGGGTTGGCGATTGCAGTTCAGGCCAATCCGAAGCGGTACAAGACCATTTTTCCGGCTTATTTTGTATCGGAAGACGCCGACTTGCGGGCAGTGATCGCAGAAATATGGAACCATCCGAATTTGACAGATGTGGAACGGCACGGCGGTTCTTACTGGTTGGAGATCGGGCAAGATTGATCGGCTACATGCCCAGCAGTGTGCGGTAATCGTCCCATTTGGCATCTTCTTCCTTCATTTCGAGGAGATCGAATAATTGTCCTTCGTACAAGGCTTCGAGTTCAGGTGCAGTACGGGCGGTGCGAATTTCGAGCAAGCCTTGTTTGAATTGTTGCATGCGCCAGGCGTATGTTTTTTCCATTTTTTCAAAGATGGCAGCGCAAGCGGCGGCGTGGTCGTCGCCACTTTTTCCCGCCACAACGGCTTCCTTGAATGCGACATTGTTGCGGGCGATCATTTTGCCTTCATCCAGGATAAAATACGCGGTATGCGGCCAATTTTCGGGTGGAGGCAATAGATGGGCATAAAGCACTAGTTGCAAGTCTTCTCCGTTCTGTATCAATTCCTTGCGACGTTTTGCACCGCTCCATTTCAAGTCAATGATGGCTTTTTCATGGTCGCGGTGCAACACCAGATCGGCTTTTCCTTTTACAGGCATGCCGCCCAGCTGACCCTGGAGTTCCATTTCGGTTTGTTCCACTTCCCAGCCATTTGAACGAAGGAGCGAGATCAGGTTCCAGGCGGCATTTTTTACCCGCGAAAGGAATGCCATGCGATCGGGTTCGCGGCCGTAAAGCAGCAGGGTCGCACCTTCGCGCGGCAGCAAATCGCCGGCTTCCTGATCCACCCAGGCATAGATGTCGGCACGTTGCAGTCGGGTGAGATCCTGTTGGAGCAATTTTTCAAAAAAACGGTGCGCCAAACTGCCCAGCAGGGTGGTATCTCCCGTAACACGGAGTAAATGTGTACGGAATAATTTCAGTTTTTGTCGGAAAAACCAGCGGTGCGGGTAGTAAAACAGATTTTCCAGCTGAGTTGGCGTTTCATACGCGTTTTCGCCCGGCATCTCTGATGGAGTGATCTGCAAACGGGCTGGCGGTCTGCCTGGCGGGCGGGTAGTCAGGACGGCTTTTTCGGGGGATTTCAGCCAGTTGGCGAAACGGGCGCGGTCTTCCTCATTTTCCACCCGAAAGGTGAAATCGCGCAGCGTTTCGGCGCCAAAAATGGCTTCCAAATCGCCATAAATGAGCGAGGGAACGGCTTCTGCGCCATCCACCTGATCGGGTATTACCAGCAGCAAACTGCGACTGGTTTGCAGCAGAGGGCGACATTGCAGGTGTTGCCGGCGCATTCGTTGTACGCGGGTGGTTTCCAATGATATTCCCAGGTTTTCGAGATACGTGCGTTCCTGTTGCTGCCATTTGTCGGGCGTCGGCGTATTATTTTCAAAAATACAATTCCACCACACGAGATCCTCTACGGAAGTGGCAAAAGCGCCAGGTTGATGGGCATAGGCAAAACTGCCGCTTGTTGCTTCCGAAAGTTGCAAGGGAGAGGGTTCGTAGATGGTGCGTACGATGCGTTCGAGTTCCAGGAAGCCGATACGTTGTTCGGGCAAGGTTTCGAGGAGTTCGCGGATGCGTCGGGCTTGTTCGGCCAGAACCATCAGGGAGGCATTGTTGGCGGATTCTTCGTAGGCCCATTCTTGTAAGTAGGCGTAGAGTGCAATGGCGTCGCGTTTGGGAGCGCTTCGATCGGCCGGATAACGACGGCGATCAAACCAGAATTCGTATTGCTGCCGCGCTTTTTCCGGTATGTCGGCTTGTTCAAGATAGCTGAAAACGGTGGCGTACCATGCATCGCTGAACATGCCGGGTTTTTCGGCCATGACCCGGGCAATTTCGAACGACAATCCTTGATCAAGCGGCTTGAGCGGAAGGGTTACAAACTCCATGATTTTGAATACATCAACCGGTTCCCACAAAAAAGCGGGCGCCAGTTTGAGAGCCTGTAAGGATGGACGGGCCAGTGAGCTGGACAGGACGCCCATGGGGGCAAATCCTTCATTCACCAGGTTTTGTTCCAGGAGCAAATCCATTTCCGGCAGTAAAAAAACAGGCTGGAAACGGGGCGTTTCGCGCAAGGCTTGCGCCAGAAAAAGAGCGGCGTCGGAATCGCGCCGGGCACGCAAAATACCCAGACTTCGAGGGGGTGTTTCTTTAGTACCCGATTGTATGGTTCGGCCGTTTTGGAACTGGCCAAGGAGCGTTTCTGCCGGCGCGTTTCCGCTGATTTGCACGACTGAAACCGGGATGTTTTGAGCAATCAACGCTTTTATAATGCGCTGTATGACAGGGATTTGGAGTTCGAGTGGCTCATATAAAAAGATGTGATTGAGTTGGATACGCCGGATGGAGAGGGCTTGCAGCACAGCGTCCAACCGATCGGCCATACCGGACGACTGGGCGTGCATGCCCGGCGCTTTTCGTTTTTCCTGATAAATTTGTTCGAGTTCGGCAAAAACGGCCAACCGTTCCGGCAAGGTGTTTTCGTATTGAAAATTCCAGCCGGCCATCAGCAGTTCATCGCGCCAGGCGAGCAGGGTTTCTGCGGTTGCAAAACGGTCGGCCAGAAAAGATTTTTCGTAAAAAAGCGGTTTGCGGCTTACCTCCAGCAATTGGCCGAGTGCCTGGCGGTACCATTCTATCCGCAGGTAATCGGTGTTTTTGGCGTAGCCGCTTCGGCCCGTCTGTGCTTCCAGCCATTGCAAAAGGGAGTAGGGGCCGGCATACCATTCACCGGCACGAGCAGGCTGCGGCGGCGCATATACAATCCCGTCAAAAGCATGGCTGAAGTGAAGAATCATGAGGAATTTGCGATTGGTTCGATTTTTCGATTGATCCGATTGATCCGATTGATTCGATTGATCCGATTGATTCGATTGTATGAGGTATTATGGGATTTGAAAAGCAAAATTAATTGTTGGCCCCGGTTTGTTTTAATCGAAAAATCGAATCAATCGTTCCCATCGAATCAATCGCAAAATCGGATCAATCTAAAAATCGCTTTTACCTTTGCGCTACTATGCAGCATCAGATTCATTTCCTCGAAAAACAAGCGGATTTTGACCGTGTCATGGACTTGCTGGCACAATCGCACTGGATCGGCTTTGATACCGAATTTGTCGGCGAGAAATATTACACCCCCGTACTTGGATTAATTCAAATTGTGGCGGAGGAAGATATTTATTTGATAGACACGCTAAAAATCAGACAGCTTCAGAAATTCCTGGAGATTGTAAAAGATCCGGCTATTCTGAAAATTACGCATGCCGGCGACAACGATTATCGCCTGCTTTACACGCTGTTCGGAACGGTACCCAGTAATACCTTTGATACCCAAATCGCTGCCGGATTTGTGGGCTACAACTACCCGGCCGGTTTTGGTAAAATTGTCGAGAAAGAATTGCGCGTCAACCTCGCAAAAAGCCATACCGTAGCCGATTGGGAAGCGCGCCCCATCGACCCCAAGGCGCTGGACTATGCGATTGAAGATGTAAAATACCTGCCGGCCCTGCACGAACGCCTGACCAAAAAACTGCGCAAACACCAGCGGGAAACCTGGGCGAGAGAAGAAAACCGCAAGTGGGAAAGCCCGGAGTTTTATATACAGGATCCATATAAAGAATTGTTTACCAATGATTTGGTGCATCAGATTGACTTTCGTGACAAGATTTTTCTGATGCGGATTTATCGCTGGCGTATTCAGCGCGCCAAAGAATTAAACATTCCGCGGGAAACGGTTTTACAAAGCCGACACATTAGTACAGTGTTGCGCGCTACCAAGGGAGGGCCCAATGCCTTTAAATCGAACCGAACCATGCCCGAAGGCGTCTGGAAAAAAAACCTGGATGCCTGGCAGGAACTCTGGAAAGCCGCGCCTACCGACGACGAACGCGCCGTGCTCGATTCGATTCCAAAACCCATGCCGGAGGATCCGCAGCGCGAATGGACCATGGAGTTGCTCTATCATTTTGTCAAAAAACAGTGTATCGAACACGAAATCAGCGCTGCACTGCTTTTGCCCAAAGGCGATTTCAACCGCCTTAAAGCCGGTAGCGATGATTTTGATCACGACCTGCTGCACGGCTGGCGTGCTGAACTCATGGGCGCCGAACTGGTGCACTGGATGAAAAAAGGGGGAAAAATTGAGGTTTCCTGGAACGACGGAGAATGTAAACTCAGGATGTAATTCGCCTTATTTCATTTTCCTGTTACCGGCCTACAGTCAACAGATTAATCCCGATACAGCAGGTATCGCTGCCGGATGCTGCGGTACAGTGCCAGGTCTTCTGCCCAGGTGGCGCGGATTTCAGCCTCGGTTTTTCCTTCTATAATTTGTTGTTTAAACAAGTAATTGCCTGCCAGCAGATTCATAAATCCATCTTCCCGGAAGAAAGCAGGTTTGTTGGGAAATGCCTGGTAAAAATCGAGCAGCCAACTGATATTCAATTGTTTGCGCGCCCAGAGTGAATCGGTCGAAATGTTTCTAAAATCGCGTCCGCCGCACAACCAGCCATTGTGCAGCGGATTTTTATTGCCGGCATTCGGACGCGGCACAAAATAAAAGGAATCGCAGGGAAAATCCGGATGTCCTACCACCTGAAAAGGCCAGTCGGTACCGCGCCCCACACTGCAGGTACTGCCCTCAAACAGGCACAGGGAGGGATACAATAAAATGGATCGGTAATCAGGCAGATTGGGGGAAGGCGCAACCGGAAGTTGATAAGGTGTGCTGTGGGTGTAATGTAAACAGGGAATCACGGTGAGTTGCAGACTTTTGGGATGGTAAATCCAGAATTCGCCGACAAACAAACGCGCCAGTTCGCCCACCGTACACCCATGTACGATCGGAAGGGGCGCAATGCCTACAAAAGAAGTGAGACGTGAATCGAGTACCGGCCCGTCCACGTAATGCCCGTTGGGGTTGGGGCGGTCGAGTACAATTGCGGGTTTATTTTGTTCGGCGCAAGCTTCCAGCACGTAAAAAAGGGTACTGATGTAGGTATAAAATCTTGCGCCAACATCCTGAATGTCAAATACCACCACGTCGGAACTCTCTAGTTCTTCCAGTCCCGGTTTTCGTTTTTTGCCATAAAGGGAAAAGATGGGTGCGCCGATTCGCAGGTCGTAACCATCGTATATGTGTTCGCCGGCGTCTGCTTCACCACGAAAGCCGTGTTCGGGCGCCAGTATGGCCGAAATACACACGCCAAGCCGGTGCAGGGTGTCGGCAAGATGGTTCTGGCCTACCCGGGAAGAATGGTTGACCACCAAGGCCACCTGTTTGTCTTTCAACAGCGGGAGCAATTGGTCGAGTCGCTCTGCGCCTGTGATAATTTTTTGATTAACAGGTGGTTGAGCGCTTGATGAACTATGTGCAAACAGGCACAGGAAAATAAGCAAACAGCGGAACGGCGCGCTTGTTATGGACTTCCTGCCCAAGTAGTTTTTGCGTGAGCAATTCGCAGGAAGTCTATCGAACAGGTGGCTATGAATGCGGTACAGGTGCGACATGGAAAACAGCGCGCAAAGATTCCAAATACTCCGTCAACTTTCCTTCTTTTTGCGCCTGTATCAACGCCGAACCCACGATGGCCAGATCCGCTTCATCGGCTACGCTGCGTACCTGTTCCGCTGAGGTAATGCCAAACCCGATGCCTACACGACAAGGCCGGGTTTTGAGTTGTTGCACCAGCTGGCGAAGTCGGGGATGCAAACTGTAGCCGCTGCCGGTAATTTTGAAATCGGACATCAGATAAAAAAAGTCGAACCCCGCATTTTGCAGGGCATCCACCCGGCTTTCCGGTGTATTGGCAGCCAATACGGGAACCAGTTTTACCCGACTGTTTTCCCACCGAAACAGGGGGTTGGGAAGATCAGCCGGTAGATCGGGAACGATCAGATAGCGGATGTCAAGTTCCGACAACGCTTGTGCAAATGGGTGGAAACCATAGGAATACAAGCGG
>JANRLZ010000164.1:0-18024 GCA_033762055.1 Saprospiraceae bacterium | reverse complement strand
GCATGGCCGACGATGGCAGCCGGGAAGATTAACGTGGCGTTGATTTATAATTTGATCAATTTTCCGCGCTGGCCGGTAAGTTCCCAGGTATAAATGCCTGCCGGCAACTGTTGAAAGGATACTTCGTTGGTGTTTGCGTTCAACTGGCGGGTCAGACGCAGCCTGCCCTGCGCATCAAACACCCGCAGCAGGGGCGGCGCGCTGCATGCTTCGTTCGCTGACACTACCATTGCCGTGCTTTGTACCGGGTTGGGAAATATACGCCAGCGCCCTGTTATCGGCTCATCATTGGCGCTTGCACCTGCATCTTGAATGGCCCAGTTGCCGCTATTGATTCGGAGCGACGCACTCGCGGCATTTACATTCACCGATGCAAGGGTGCGCATCCAACCGTAGAGGGTATCGCCTGAAGGCGCAATTAACCGGAAACCGGCATAACCGTCGTTGCCTGCAATCCAATGGCCGTAGGACTGTAAATTACCGGAAAAGCCCCAGAAACTGGAAATGTAAAGGCTGGAAAAGGGTGATTGCCCCACCATACCTCCCCAAAGTTGCGCGGCATTGATGCTGTCGCCTTCCGCCAGTTTCAGCACCCATCCCAGGGTGTCCACCATCATTTCAAACCCCGGGTGCAGGGCATCTACCGTAGCTCCACCGCCCAAATAGTCCGGCACTTTTCCTGCGTTTGAACTGAATAACACATCGAATACCCCGTCGGAATTTACATCCATCGAGTCGAACAACTCGGTGTATTCGTTGTCGTTAAAGGCAAAAGCAGGCAGGTTGATAAAAGTTTGTCCGACCGTCATATTGTCCGGAATACCTGCTGCTACCTGACCTTGAGCCAGTATGCTGTGAAAGAAGAGAAGGAAGAGAATTGAAAATTGTTTCATACGATCATTTTTGGGAGAAGACCAAAACGAGGGCCTCCGCGCTGCATGGCGAAGGCCCTCGTATGTAGTTCAGGCCAATTTTGGCGAATGTTAAAAATTAGATAGTAACTATCTATTATTCTACGACTAATTTTCCACTCTTCCGCCAGCTTTTTCCGCTTGCTTCCCAGACATAAATACCGGCCGGCAAATCGGCGGTATTGACGCGGCCTTCTCCATCGGCGGTTTCAACTTCGCGTACGAGGTTCCCTTTTAAATCAAACACTCGAAAACGCGTGGCCCCTGTTCCTGCATGCTTGCAACGGAAAATGGCAAAGTCGGCCGCCGGGTTGGGTGAAACGCGTACCTCCACCTTGTTTTGCGGCGAAAAACTGCCCGAACCCGTGCCGAAATTGGCGGCAAACATGCCATTGCTGTGCGTAGCCGCCACCACATAACCGTCGGCACGACGCACATCCACATAATCCACCACCGAACTTCCGATTTCGCCCGGGCCTTCGAGGGTCCATACCGTACCTGGCTGTCCGCTCGCATGCAGCAAAAGGGTGTCGGCGCTATACAAGCCGACGCTGGTGCCGCAGAAATATTTGCGCGAGCCATCTGCCATTGGCAGAATACCTACCCAACGCAGCGATGGGCCGGCCCCTGTTCCGCCGACGTTGGTTTCTAAATTACCACCCACTTTTTTCCAGGTAGCGCCTGCATCCTCGCTCAAAAACAAGCTGTAAACCGCATAATTGGAATACACCAGTACGACACGGTCGGCATTATCAGGATCAATGGCCAGGCAGTTGACATACGCATCCGGAGCCGTAACTGGCGAGGAAAGCGGGATCAGGGAAGGCGTTCCGGTATTGGCGTTGTCTACCCGAAAAAGCCGGTTGTTGTTCGTGCCGAGATAGAGGCGATTGGCAGGATTGTTTTCCGATACAGCAATGGCAGAAAAAACGCCGCTGCTCAGGGTATCCGGAAATTGTGTCCAGCCTTGCGACATGGCATTCCACTCGCCGTTGAGCGGGATAGCCGTCAGTTGGCTCTGGCGATACAGTTTATTGCCGGCAGGCAAATACAAATAGTCGGGGTTGTTGGGATCAAGCACCAGTGGGTTGATAAACAGGTAATCATCACCTGCAGGCCCCACCGGGTCGAAGCGCTGGAATCCGGTGATGGCGCCGCTGTTATCTAGGGCGCATTTTACTACTTTAATGCCACCCGACTGCGCGGAAATGACATAGAATGCTTTACCCGGCGCAATGGCACCATAGGATCCGTCGCCGTTGACGGTTTGCCGCCAGGGAGCCGTGGCATTGGCCGAGTTGACAAAAAAGTTGCCGTTGTCTTGCAAGCCGCCTACAAGGGTCGGGTCGCCGGGCGCACTTTTATCCATGAACGAGGTGTAAAACTGGGAGGTGATGTAACCGTCGTTGAGATAAGACCATTCTACAAAGGGCGCCAGGCAATTTTCACTGCGGTGAATACCCCCGTCGCTGCCGGTGATCATTACATTCGGATTGGAAGGCAGGAACAACACCTCATGCAAATCGGGGTGATGATTCGGGTACAATTCAAAGAAAGGGAATTCCGTCCCGATTTTATAACCGCCGATTTTAGTTGTGTTGTCGGCTGTGGCAAAACCATCGGTGCTACGCCACAGATTGGTGCCGCCGATAAATACGGCGCCAGTGCCGGGTTGTACTTTTACCACCAGATCGTAGCCTCCCTGTGCGGCGCATTGGTCGAATTGAGTGCCGGCACTTGGCAGATTCGCCGAGCGATCCTCCCATTGGCCGCCGACGCCGGAACCATCACCGCTCAGATAAGTATATTTGAACAAACTGGTCCAGTCGTCCAAACCGATGTAATTGGTCAGGTGCCCGCTGCCGGGTGTTGTACCGAAAAAGTAGACTTCATTTTCGTTATCCGGGTTGATCCCGATTACAAGGCGGTCGTACTCGTTGGGCATAAAAGCAGGGGTAATGCTGGTCCAGTTGGTGCCGTTCGTACTACGCCAGATTCCTTTCTGTGCCCCGTCGCTACTCATCGTTGCATAAGCGACGCCGGTAGAAGTAACGGCGATATCGGTGAAATACGAGAAAGGCGCGGTGCTGTTGCTCCCCCGCACTACCGTCCAGGAAGAGCCTCCGTTGGTACTGCGGAAAATGGCCCCATAGGTGGCGGCGTACACCACATCCTGGTTGGAGGGTGCTGCCGGATCGGTAGCGACCCGCCAAACGCCTTGCCATACATTGGTAAATGAATGCGGGTTGCCATCGTCGGTTGAGTTGATGGGGAGCCAGTTTTGGCCACCGTCGGTACTTTTAAACATCCCGTCGCCAAGGTAATAAGCGCCGCCGCCGGAAGCGGAGGAGCCGTACAATTCGCCGGAAGTATAGTACCAGATATTGGTTTTGCCCTGTCGCGTATCCTGTGCAATGCTGGTACATCCGGGGTGCGCCGAAAGTGAAGTTTTACGCGCCCAGGTTTGACCGCCATCCTCGCTGAGCCACATACCGCCTGAAATACCACCGGCGAGCAGGCGGTTTTCGTTGGTCACGTCTATCGCGACGGCGCGGGTTCGTCCGCCCACATTCCAGGGGCCACGCGACATCCATTCGCCGTTTCCGCCGCGGTCGGCGGCTTTTGGGAGAGCGGCGGCAAAACGTCGTTCGAGGAATTGAATGCCTTTGGGAATTTCGCCCGTAGCCGGATCGGCAAGGCGCATGCGTTGCCATTCGCGGCGCCGGGGGCCGTTTTCTTCGGAGGCGCCTCCGGGGATGCGGAGGCCATTTTCAGCAGGATGATTGGCAGGGGAAAAATAGTACAGCCCGCAAGCAGCCAGGGCCATAACAACCAATACAGGTAAAATTCTTTTCATGGAAAAATGATTTAGGCGGGAAAGATAGCGCTGATTAAAATGCAGACGGTGAGGTGGCGCGGTTTTTTTGGAACAATGGAATATGCATCCATTCAACCATAAGCCGGTTTATCTGTTTCAATCGGCTGATATTCCTACATTATGGCAATTCGAATCATTCCGAAAGAACAACAAGGCAGCGGCGCTTTCAACGGCGGCGAAATCGTGGAAAACAAACCCATCGGGTTTCCGCAGGATCATTCCAGTGTGCGGCCGTATTCCAATCTGTTTTACTGGGCGCACGCGAAGGCAGTAACCGACAGCACCATCGGCCTGCACCCCCACCAGGGCTTCGAAATTTGCTCCTTTGTGTTGAAAGGAGAAATCCGGCATTTCGACACCCACTTGCGCGAATGGCGGCCTTTACAGGCCGGCGATGTGCAGATTATTCGCGCCGGAAACGGTATCAGCCACAGCGAATGGATGGGCCAGGGCGCCGAGATATTTCAGATCTGGTTCGATCCGAACCTGGAAGCCACCCTGTCAAAACCCGCCAGTTATGATGATTACAGAAGCGGTGTTTTCCCTGAAAAACAAGCCGGCGAAGCCCGGATAAAAACATTGGTGGGAACAGGCAGCCCCTTCCAAATGGATACACCCGGCATAGAAGTGTTGCAAATCAGCCTGGAAAATGGCGCCGTTTCCTTGCCGACAAGCGCCGACAAGATCTACTCCGCTTATTTGCTGGAAGGAGAGGCTTTGTTTAATGGAGAAGATGTCCGCACGGCTGATTTTGTCCAGATTACCGAAACGGATAACCTTCAAATTGAAACACTGGCCGGTGCATCAGTCTTTATTATTGCCTCGCCTGTACAACCGGGTTATCGTACTTACGGACAATTGATGCGCGCCAGGCACTGATTCCAACTTGTTTTACTGCCTGGAAACCTGACTTATCTAATATTTTGTCCAACGCACCCTCTGACTGTGTGAGTATTTTTATCCGTCTTTAAGGTTAATGATCCAAATCACTTTCTAAATCTTTTACTTATGGCAAAGGAAAAACTCAAACTCGATGACCTCAAGGTGCAAAGCATTGTGACCTCGCTGGAAGAAGGTCAAATGCAAACCCTGAAAGGCGGCCGCGAAGTAGTGGGCCGTCGTCGTACGTATGTTGTACGTTGGACTTCGCTTGACACCCGCGCACAGGCGGATGTGGTAGGCGGGCAAACGGGCGGTTAATTTTCGCCGGAACCTGCCAGTTCGCGCAGGTATTTTTCACGTACAATCGTTGCAAACGTTTGTCCCCGCCATTTGCTTTCGAGCCATGCGCCCAGGTCAAATGTTTGCAACAATGCCTTGGTTTCCGGCTCTTCGGCTTTTGCCTCCAAATCAGCCTTCATTCTGCCAAACACCTCCCGCCTGCTCCGTTGATCGGGCGTTCTGATGAGTTCTGAAATGCCATGCATGAACCGCCTCTCCAATTCGTGGAGGCGGTTTTTTCTTTTTAAAAACCGTGCCGCCGCCCGCAACTGTGAATCTACCACAAGGTGATTGCCCAGTTCATAATGAATTATGAGCGACAGGATGCGGGCCAGACTTTGCAAGTCTTCGCGACTCACACTGCGGGGTTGGGCCAGCCACTGATTGAGGTATTGCAGGGCGGCAGCATGATCGCTGCAACCCAATGAAATAAGGACGTATTGAAAATAAAAACTCGCTGTTTCGTATTGCTGCGGATCAAATCGTGCGGCTTCCAGCTGGCAACGTTCCACTTCGCGACGAGCCGCTTCAAATTCGCCCATAAAACTGGAAAGAATAAAAAAACTGCCAAAATATTGTCGGTGAATTTTCCGGCGGTCGTCCTCCGTAATGGGTTGTAAATCACGGATTTTAAACAAACAATCGCGGGCATCTTCATATTTTTTCAGCAAGCCGCAGGCGATAAAATGGTTGCTCAGTGCAGCAATATAATCCGACAGGTTTTCGCGCAAAAAATGCGGTTGCGACTCTTGCAGGGCAATGAGTTTGACGCCGGTTTCGTAAAATTTCTGGTGTTCCAGCGAGGTGTAGTAATACAAGCTCAGGGTGCGGTAATACAATACACGAGCCGTATGGGAAGTAGCCATTTCAAAATCGGCAAACGACTGCTCCGAAACCAGCGCCCGCAACTGTGCCAGCCGATCGGGGCCGCGGCGGATAGACTCTTTTTTCAATGCAACATAAGCTTGAAAAAACGCCCGGCGGTAAAGAGCGACGTTGCGCAACTGAGCCAGGGCGCGCTCTTCCTCGGCCTGTAGCCGCTCAAGGTTTTTGTACAAAAAATCAGCATCCATACGCGTGTAAGCCAGTTGCTTTTCCCAGCGTACAATCTCTATCTGATGCGAAAAACTTTCGTACACCTGCGCCAGTTTGCGCGCTTTTGCCAGCAGGTCGTGGCAATCGGAATACAGTCCGCGTTTGAACAAAGCCGCTACGCTTTGCAAATGATGATTCAACCGCTGCTGAACGGCATTTGATTCATCAAAATTTTGCAGGCTTTTGAGCACCAGATCGTACAAATACGCTTTTAATTCAGAGTACTTTTTCCCTTCAACCCGCTGACTTTTATAAATTTTTATCCGCAACTTCTCTTCGTCGAAAACCTCGGCAGAGGCCATGGCTTCAAACAATTGCAGGTACTTGGTATCTGCGCCTGGTTTTCCTTTTATGTAAATACGAAAATAACGCTTTTCCGCCGGCGTCAGTCCGCGGATGAGGCGATGTAGTTTGTCGGATGGAGTCTTAGCCATAAGTGGAAAACCGATTTTGGGGCAAAATTGTCAGGTAATTATCATAATACCAAAAGATATTCCAGCCTTTGAATCCTGACTTTTTTAGAAAAATGGATTGCTGTTAGGAAACGGTCGCCGGACTTTTGCCTCATCAAAACCGCGAGTAAAGCCCGATCTTAATTTTAATATTACAACCGCATCTATTATGCTCAACGCTATCGCCATTCGCCGCCTGCCCGAATCGCCCGAACCCAATGCAGCACTTGCCCGGGCACTTTCACTCAAGTCGGTTTCGCCGCCCGAACCCGATAACAAGCCGGAACAATTTTCCGGAAAAATCGCCTTGCCTACGATGGAGGGTTTGTGTTTCGAAAAGGTAAAACAGATCGTTTATCTTGAAGCAAGCGGCAATTACACGGTGTTGCATTTTAAAGATAAAAGACAGGTATTGGTGTGTAAAACACTGCGGGAAGTAGAATTGATGCTGCCAGCCGGGGCTTTTGCTCGCATCCATCGTTCACATACCATCCATTTAAAACACCTGAAAAAATATGTACGCGGCAAAGGCGGTCATGTAGTGCTTCACAACGGCGTGACGCTCACTGTATCCAGTGGACAAAAAGAATCGTTTCTGGAAACCGTTAAAATATACTTTGGGTAAAAGAGAGCGGGGCGGATTTTGCCCAAGAAAAATTTCCCGAAAACACGAGTGAAAGCGAGCACTAAAACCCGATCTATCCCTCATACCTCCCGGCAAATAAACACAAAAACACCCACCCTTCCGCCTGCGGGCGGAGGGAGCCGGGAGGGCAAACTCCTCTTGACAAGTACTCCGGCGGAATAATTATTGCCATCAATCGGTTAAAAAACACAGTAAGGGTTTGGTTTGGCACCGGGCGCAGCAAATTGCGTCCGGTGATTTTTTTTTGTTAGGGCAGCAAAGTTTTCGGATTTTCGCGCTGGCAAGTACTCCGGCGGAGTAATTAATTCCAACTTGACTATGCAAAATGCCCAAACCCTGCTGCTTCAAACCATTGAAGGGTTGCTGGAAGAAAATGAAGTGGACAAAGCGCTAGAGGCGCTGCTGGAACTCGATAAACAGGCCGACGCCGGTATCCGGCAGGATGTGATCCTGGCTTCCGGCAATTACCGGGAAGCTTCAAAGCAATACCAACGCCAGTTGATCAGTTTTGAGGAATATGCCCGTTTTTCGGCTCGCACACGGTTTGCTTTGCTCGAATTGATGAAAGAAGTGCCCAAACGTGTGGCACTCAATGCACGGTTCCGCAACGTCTCGGCCTACCAGTTTGAAGTGCCGGATGAAGTACGCCTTGAAAAAGTACTGGGACAAACCAGCCATATCCTCAAAATCGGCTGGCTCGAAAAGGCCCGCGATGCTGCCAACGCGGTTTGCAGGGTGGTGTGCGCCGACGGCAATCTCGGCACGGGATTTCTGACCAGAGAAGGCTATGTTTTCACCAACCATCACGTCGTAGGTTCGGCGGAAGCCGCCAAAACCGCCCGGCTGGAATTCAATTACGAAGAAGGCAAATCGCGCACAACCTATGAAGTAGATGCCGCTGATTTTATCTCCAGCCCGCCCGGCGAATACGATTTTGCCCGTTTGAAAGTCATAGATCGCCCGGATGCCCCCTTGCGGCAATGGGGTTTTGTGGAGTTTGAACCGGATGCCATTCCTGCACTGGGCGAGGCCGTTACCATTATTCAGCATCCGAAAGGGGAGGAAAAACAAATCGCCTTGAATGCCAACGAAGTGTTGGGGCAACTCAACCAGCATCTCTTTTACACCACCGATACCGAACCCGGCAGCAGCGGTTCGCCGGTTTTTAACAAACACTGGAAAGTGGTGGCCATTCACCATGCCGGCAAAACCGACAAGGAAGGCGGGATGGTTGTCAATGCCCGCGGCGATCGCCGGGGCGCCAACCGGGGCATTTTGTTCCGCGATATTTTTAAAGTACTGCAAGGCGCTGCGCCGAAAGCAGGAAGCGTAACCAGTGGCGGAGGCGGACAAGAGTCGGCACAACAAACCCAGCCTGAAACAACGCCGGTGGTAGCAACGGAAACAGCCAGACCAAGTCAGCCAAGTACGTCGCCGGCAACAGCAGTATCGGCAGTACCCAAATTTGTAGTCGTCTATGATGTAGCCGATACGCCGCAGTGCCAGGCGCTCAACAAGCACCTTAACATCCTGAAAATCACGAAGAAAATTCGGGTTTACAACGTACACGAGGCTTTGCCGGGCGAGGATCCGGTAGTACGTGCAACAAACGAACTGTCTGACGCCGATTATATCCTGGCTTTGGTGACGGTGAATCTTTTCAATGCTGCCGAATGGTTTGGCATGGTGTATGAAGCCATGGAAAAGGGGCGACGTATCATTCCGATCCGGATTGAAAAAGCAGACATTGAAGGTACGGGACTGGAAAAAATGAAGTCGCTGCCGACCATGGGGCGCTCTATATCCGATTTCCCAAGCCCGGATGCGGCCTATACCGATGTAGTGGGGGAATTGAAGAAGTTGCTGCCGAGATGATGAAATTTAATTCTTTCGCTTTGTTTTTCCCCGTTTTATCTACATTTGCGCTCCTTTTTGGGAAGGTGTGCAAATGCGTTTGCAGGTTTTGAGGTTATCCTCCGGGTCTTCAAATGTTTGTCTGCCTTTCCCATTAATAATTCAAGCACCATAATTCATTCATTATCAACAGAAACAGAGGTATGCAAAGCAAAGGCGTTGTACGTTTCTTCCTGATTGCGCTCACCATCGTGTGCCTGTACCAGTATCTGCTCGTTATTCCAACGAACAACATTGAGGCCGACGCACGGGCTTATGCCGACGGTTGCGCAAGTTCAAACCCTACCCTCGGCTGGCAAGGCTGCTATGCCCAGTACCTTGACTCGCTCTCTTCGGAAACGGTTTTTGAAATTCCGCTCATTAAAAAATTCACCTATACCGACTTGAAAAAAAGTCAGTTGGCAATGGGTCTTGACCTCAAGGGAGGCATGAGCGTTTTACTGCAGGTTGACTTGCAGGACTTTTTGAAAAGCCTTTCGGGCAATAGTTCCGACCCCGATTTTGCCAAAGCGCTGGCTCGTGCCACCGAACTGCAAAAGACACAGCAAGGCGATTATATCACCCTCTTCGCCCAGGCCTGGAGAGAATTGGGCAATGGCCGTCCGATTGCCTCCATTTTTGCCCGCAACGAAGCGAGCGGCATCAAATTTGATGCCCCTGACGCCGACGCCATACGTTCTATCCGCAGCCTCGCCAACAGCACGGTTGACGAAACCTATAAGCGTCTCAAACAGCGTATTGACAAACTGGGTGTGGTACAACCCAACGTCAGCCTTGATGCCGCCCGTGACCTCATTCAGGTGGAATTGCCGGGTATTGACAACCCGCAACGCGCCCGCCAAATGCTCGTAGGTCAGGCCAAACTCGAATTCTGGGAAACCTATCGCATTCAGGATGAAGGCGTTATTTCCGGATTCACAGCGGCCGACGACCTGCTGAAAGTCAATCAGGCTGCAGCAAGTGGTCAGGCCATCGAAAAAGATACCATTTACGAATACCCGAAAGGCGCCGACGGTCTGCCCGATACCACCAAGGAAAAAGTACCCCAGGTCGTAGATCGCCTGAATACCGATTCCGTAGCCGGTCCGCTCATCTCGCTTTTGAGCCTCAATGGACAAGGCGGGTCTGTGCTGGCATGGGCCGACAAGAACAAGATGCGCCTGTTTAATGAATATGTGAATCGTCCGGAAATTAAAGCCAAGTTCCCGCCGAACCTCGAATTCCGCTGGAGCCGCAAACCGGTAGATGACGCAGAAGGCACTACTTCGAGCCTGAATGGCAAATATGAACTCTATGCCATTAAAAAACGGCCGGGTTCCGATAACGCACCGCTCGACGGTTCGGTAGTAACCACTGCAAGAGCCGATCCGGATCCAACCAGCGGTGAAATCCAGATCAGTTTGCAAATGAACAATGACGGCGCCAAAATCTGGGCCGATATGACCACCAAAGCCGCCAACAACGGCAACCGCGAAATCGCCATTGTACTCGATAACGAAGTGGCAAGCGCCCCCCGCGTTATTAACCCGATCACCGGCGGCAATTCCTCCATCACCGGAGGCTTTACCCTGGAAGAAGCGCAAGACATGGCGCAAATCCTGCAGGTGGGTAAACTTCCGGCAGGTACGCACATCGTACAGGAAAGCCAGGTGGGCCCCTCACTCGGCGCCGACAATATCAACAAGTCGCTGATTACCATGGCCTTGTGTGTCATTTTCCTTTGCGCATTCATGGTCACGTACTACAATCGTGGCGGTTGGGTGAGTGTAGTGGCACTGCTGGCCAACATTTTCTTTATTCTCGGCACACTGGCTTCGATGGGTACGGTACTCACCCTCCCGGGTATCGCCGGTATCGTACTGACGCTTGCTACGGCGGTGGATGCCAATGTGGTCATCTACGAACGTATCAGGGAAGAATTGCGCAACGGACTCTCTATGGCAAAAGCCATCTCAACGGGTTTCACGCGTGCCTTGCCGGCCATCCTCGACGCCAACGCAACCGTGTTGCTGGTTGCCGCCGTCTTGATGTATTTTGGCCTTGGCCCCATCAAAGGATTCGGTACAGTACTAATGATTGGTATCATCTGTTCCATGTTCACCGCCGTTTTGGTAGGTCGTTTCATTACCGAATGGTGGATCGGAAAAGGCAACGAAATTAACTACAGCCGTCCGTGGTCGGAGCAGTGGCTGGTGGGTTTCCACTACGACTGGATTGGTCGCCGCAAATACGCCTATATGTTTTCGCTGGCTATCATTGCGATCGGCGTGGCATCCTTCTTCATGCGTGGCTTTGAATTGGGCGTTGATTTCAAAGGGGGGTATTCATTCAACGTCGCTTTCGACAAGCCCGTTGATATCGAACAACTTCGCGGCCCGCTGACGCAGGCGTTCAGCGGAAACCCGATCATCAAAGCCGTGAATACAGCCAACACCTATAACATTACGACCTCTTATCTGATTGACGAACAAGGCGGCGATGTCATGGATCGGGTAGTTGCCAAACTACACGAAGGTTTGAATGCAGCTGGTGCCACTTCCGAACTCGAATCTTTCAAAAACACGAACAGCAGCGGTACGCACATCGTATCCTCCAGTCAGGTAAGTGCAACGGTTGCCGACGATATCCGCAACTCGTCTTTCCAGGCAGGCGCATGGGCATTGGGGCTTATCTTTTTGTTCCTGTTGATTCGCTTCCGCCGTTGGCAGTTTTCTTTGGGCGCCGTATTGGCACTTGCCCACGACGTACTGATTACCCTGACGTTCTTCAGCCTGCTGCACGGCCTGGTGCCCTTCTCGCTGGAAATTGACCAGGCAATCATTGCCTGTATCCTGACGGTTATTGGTTACTCCGTAAACGACACAGTAATTGTTTACGACCGTATCCGCGAATTCATGGGGGTATTTGCCGGCCGAAAGAAAGAGGATGTTTTCAACATGGCCATCAATACCACCCTTAGCCGTACCCTGATTACATCCGGCACGGTATTCATCGTGGTACTGCTGCTGTTCCTCTTCGGCGGCGGCGCCATCAAAGGTTTTGCCTTTGGTATGCTGGTCGGTGTTGTTTTTGGTACCTTCTCCTCCATCTTTATCGCATCTGCCCTGGTGGTTGATTTCACGAAGGAAGATGTAATTTCCGGCAAAGCCGTCGAGGCAAAGCCGGTGGTTGAAAAACCGGCTAAAACGAAGAAGGAAAAGGCCTGACGCTCTATCTGAAAAGCGAAAGGCTGTCTGAATAAAAAAAGCCCTGTTGTGTCTTCACAGCGGGGCTTTTTGTTTGATATTCGCCTCAAATTTTTCAATAATTCGCCTATGCCTGCAAGCCTTGCGCAGCAAAAGCATGTCCGGGACTTCGAAAAAATAAGGCGCAGAACATATTTTCCAAAAACAAGTCCGCTACATTCGCCACGTCTTTGAAACAGGTTCTTTCTTACCACACAATTCAAAACGTTACTACTGCATGAATGCATTTTTATCGCTGGGCCGTTGGCTTTTTGCCATTCCATTTGCCATTCTCGGTACAATTAATTTCCTGAGTACCAAAACGATGGTGGAGTCTTTTGTTCCCACTTATATGCCTGCTCCGGCGGTGTGGGTGTATCTGGGCGGTATTGGATTGATCGCAGCCTCAGTCAGTATGCTATTGGGCAAATACGATAAACTCGCTTGCACCCTGCTGGCTGTTTATCTCTTGCTGATGGTCGCATTGGTTCACTTGCAAGCCGCCATGGGAGGCAGCATCAGTGCGCAATTTTTATTGTTTAAAGACATGGCGCTGGCCGGGGCTGCAATGATGTATGCCCAGCATTTGTCAAAAGATCGTTCAATTATCGGATAACCCTACACCGGAATCAATATCGGGCCGGGCCGAAAAATGCATGTTGCGACTTTTTTTCCGGGTACGCGCTTTTTGTGTACTCATTGGAGCCTTTTTACCGGCAACATGGCGGTATCGAAATGTCAGGCAGCGCCTGGCTTTTCCATCAGGCATTCGGCTGGATGAACGGGAACTACGCCGGTTCCGCCATTACTATTTTGGCGTCACGTATCTCGCTGCTATCATGCGCAGCCTGCGTGGCCGCGGGCGCTCGCACAATGAACAGGACTTGTTTGCCCAAATGGCTGCATTAGCCTGCTTTTTTGACGATCTGACAGATCATTACGCATCTGAAAGCGCTTTGCCCCCTGACGCCATCGCCGATCCGGAAACTTTTGGCGCCATAGCCGATCGACGCGGGATTGCCCTGCATCTTTTGCAAGCCATTTACCAGCGCCTGCCCGCACAAAATTTGCCGCATTTTCGCGCATTTATGCTTCGCGTTTTTCAAACGGAAATATCGATTGAGCATCCCGATGACCCCAAAGATCTTTTCGATATCCATGCTGAAAAAGGCGGTTGTTCGGTGCTGCTTTTTCGAAGCCTGCTGAATGAACCATTGGGACGCCATGAAGAAAACGCCTGGTTTCAATTTGGCGCCCTGGTTCAACTATCCGACGATATTTTTGATCTCTGGCACGACCACCAGGCAGGGATCCACACACCCGCCACCCAACATGCTGGTTGCGGCGCCCCGGAAGCCCTGGCGACCCAGTTTGAACAACAAGCGCTTGTCGCCCGCGATGCTTTTCTAAAAACCTCCTTTCCTGCCCACCGCATTGAAACAGCACTCGGTTTGCAACATATCCTGGAAAGTATCACCCGTGTTTGTTTGCGGCATTATCTTCGTCTGTCGCGTCGGCATGTCAGGCTTCCTTTAGAAGATCGTACCCTGATGGTTGTAGATATGCAAAAATTACACAATCGTTTAAAAGTTGTTGGTCAATGGCTTTATCCGATTCGGTAGATTTTTGCTCAAAATAGTTGGCACTTCGGCGTTTAGTTTCGACTTTCGCGCCAGATTAATTTCACGATATCGTCGTGAACAATCAACCAATCAATTTTAGCAATCCATTCTATTGTATGAACAGCGTCGGCTTCTGAAAAGCAGCCGGCGCTTTTTATTTGGAATAACCATAGTTTTATTCGTTTTTTCTATATTTTCTACTTCGTGATTGGTTTTTTCAAAATTTAATTGCCCAAGATGAAACCTTATCGCGCCGAAATGGCTTTATGAACGGGTGAATAATAACTTGTTTGAACTTTCTTCCTGCCTATGCTTTATCGCCTTTACACCCATTGGCTGGAATCGTATCGGGGAATTCCGCGTGTCATCTGGTACATTTCCATTGTCAGCCTCGTCAATCGCTGCGGGGCTTTTGTAATCTCTTTTTTATCTATTTACATGACCAAACAATTAGGATTCCCGCTCAAGGAAGCCGGTTATGTCATGACATGTTTTGGCGTCGGCGCTTTGGCCGGCGCATTTGCAGGCGGCAAGTTGACCGATCGTCTCGGCTATCATCCCATCCAGTTCTGGAGCCTCCTGCTCAACGGCATCATTCTGTTACTCATGATGATGGTACGAGATATATGGGTTATGGGGCTGGCCGTGCTGGCTATGAGTTTTTCATCCGAGGTTTTTCGTCCGGCCAATTCTGTAGCAATGGCCCGGCATTGCGAAGCAGATACCCGTACCCGCTCCATCTCTTTGTACCGCATGGCCGTAAATCTCGGCTGGACCATCGCACCTGCGTTGGGGGGAATGTTGGTGGCAATCGGCTGGAAATGGTTGTTCTGGATTGACGGCCTGACCTGCATGGCAGCGGCGTTTACTTTGCTCTGGCTGGTGCCGGAGAAAGCAGCCCCCATAGTGGCTGACACGGATGAAAACGGCGTTGCTACCCCGGCTACATTGTCGCCCTATCGCAATCGCACCTTTTTGTTGTTTACGCTGCTTACGATGTTGGGCGCCATGGTATTTATGCAAATTTTGTGGACCATCCCCCTTTTTTGGGAGCAGGCCTACGGCTGGTCGGAGGGCGCGATTGGTAAAATGATCGCATTGAATGGCGCCATTGTTTTTTTGGTGGAGATGCCGTTGGTTCATCGGCTCGAAGGCCGAAACCCGCCCATGCAATATGTCCGTTTCGGACTTGTCTTGTACGCGCTCTCCTATGCCGCCTGCCTGCTTCCCTACGGCTGGTCGGCCGCGCTGGCATTCACCATTATTATTTCATTCGGTGAAATTTTTGTCATGCCGTTTAGCAGCAATTTTGTGTTCGGTCGCTCGGAAGGAGCCAAACAAGGGCAATACATGGCGCTGTACACGATGGCATGGTCGGTTGCCAATATCCTGGCGCCACTATGGGGCACCCAGGTGATCGCGGCCTGGGGTTACAATGCCCTTTGGAGCTGGGCAATCGCTCAGTCGCTTATCACCCTCGCAGGGTTTTATTGGTTGGAACGGCGGACGGTAGACGGCGGACGGTAGACGGCGGACGGTAGTCGGTAGCACGGACTTCAGTCCGTCGGGAGCAGCGGCATTTATGCCGATGAAGTCGAAAAAACGGCGGACGGTAGTCGGTAGCACGGACTTCAGTCCGTCGGGAGCAGCGGCATTTATGCCGATGAAGTCGAAAAAACGGCGGACGGCGGAGGCTTGCATGGTAAAAAATTTTTCCCTATATTTGTTGAAACGAGTCACCCGCCCTCCTTCCTGAAGGGTAAAAACAAATGAAAACTATGCAAGAGTCATTCCTCCACTATCTGTGGCGTACCCGGCGTTTCGATGCCCATAACCTCCGTTGCACACAGGGACAATTGCTCGAAATTCTTCACACCGGCACCCATAACAACCACGCCGGACCTGATTTTTTCGATGCCCGTATTCGACTTGATGATACCTTATGGGCAGGTAATATCGAAATGCACCTGTCAAGTTCCGAATGGCGGCAACACAAACACAGCGACGATCCTGCTTACGACAATGTCGTTTTACACGTGGTCTTAAAGGAGGATCAGCCGGTTTTCCGTTCCAATGGCGAACGAATTCCCTGTTTGGAATTGCGCGAGCGCATCCCGCCCAGATTGTTGGAAAACTACCGTCGCCTCGAACGCGAGCAAGCCTGGATTCCTTGCCAATATGCTTTTCAAAACGCTCCTGAGATTGTTCGGCTCAACTGGTTCGATCGTTTACTGGTTGAACGTCTCGAACAAAAAACAGAAGCCATCGCAGCCGCTTTGTCGGCCACTGAAAACCATTGGGAAGAAGCATTTTACCGTTTGCTGGCACGCAATTTTGGGCTGAAAATCAATGCCGAGCCTTTTGATGCGCTGGCCCGAACACTGCCGCTGCGCATCCTGGCAAAACACCGCTCGAACCTGATGCAGATGGAAGCCTTGCTGCTCGGACAAGCGGGGTTGCTACAAGGCGATTTCACCGATGAATGGCCGCGCTTCCTGAAACGCGAATACCGTCACCTTGCAAACAAATACGAATTAACGCCGCTCGAAGCAGGTCAGTGGAAGTTTTTGCGCATGCGCCCGGCCAATTTCCCGACTATTCGAATCGTGCAGTTTGCCGCTTTGATGCACCGATCTGTTCATTTGTTTTCGAGCGTATTGGAGGCACAGAATTTACGCGAGCTCGAACATTTATTCCAGATTTCGCCCGGCGAATACTGGGAATCGCATTTTTTGCCCGACAAACCTTCTGTCAAATCCGCCAAACATTTGGGGCGCGATTTTGTACGACTGTTATTTATCAATACTGTCGTCCCGTTTTTATTCCATTATGGAAAAACCAAACAGGCAGATATTTATCAAAAACGCGCCCTTGCATTGCTTGAATCTCTCCCTGGCGAAAACAACGCTTTGCTGGATGGCTGGGCTGCCCTCGGCGTTCCATCCAAACATGCCTATCAAACACAGGCCTTGATTCAATTGAAAACAAGATATTGCGACGCCAAACGCTGCTTAGAATGCGCAATTGGCCATGCTATTTTGAAATGAGTACTCCGATGGAGCTACCAAGTTTCCTTTCCAAACATTATGTCGTCAAAAATTCTTTCTTTTTTCGCTTTCATCTTGTTAACCTTTTCGTTGCGCGGCCAATCGCTTATGCTCGGCGCCGACTTGTCGTATGTCAATGAAATGGAAGATTGCGGGGTGGTATACAAGGTACAGGATCAGCCCCGCGATCCTTATCAAATTTTTGCAGAAAACGGCTGCAATCTGGCCCGTTTCCGATTGTGGCATACGCCATCGTGGTATGATACCCTGAACGCCGGCAAACGATATTCCGATTTTCAGGATGTACGAAAAAGCATCCAAAGGGCCAAAACAGCCGGCATGAAAGTACTGCTCGACTTTCACTTGTCCGACTTCTGGGCCGACCCGAATCGCCAGCTTGCGCCGGCAGCCTGGTGGGGCGTAACGGATCATTTACCAGCCTTAAAAGATTCTGTTTATCAACATATTACAGGCGTGCTGCTCGCACTTCACTCGGAAGGTTTGTTGCCCGAAATGGTGCAAATCGGCAACGAAACCAACCGCGGCATCCTGTTGTCGCCCGCCGTTGATGCAGCGGGCTGGAGCCTCGACTGGAACCGCAACAGCCAATTGTTCAAACGCGCCATCGAAGCGGTGCGCGATGTGGAGAACACCACAGGACAACCCGTCAAAGTGGCCTTGCATATCGCCGGGCCGGCCGATGCCTGGTGGCTCTTGCAGGGATTTTGGAACAATGGCGTGACGGATTTTGACATAATTGGACTTTCCTACTACTGGGCCTGGCACCAGCCCACTGAAATTGAAGATGCCGCCAATGTCGTAACCGAGCTGCAACTAACATACCCGGGAAAAGAAGTAATGATTTTTGAAACCGGGTATATCTGGACCACCCAATGGAACGATAATGCCGCCAATATCATCACATCGGTGCATCCCGATTATTCGCCCGCCAGTCCGGAAAATCAGCGCAAGTGGCTGATTGACATGACGCAGGCTGTTGTGCAACGCGGCGCA